>NZ_JBAUSA010001131.1:0-17827 GCF_049581465.1 Caballeronia sp.
TGCGCACAGTTCGGTGAGGTGCGTGCAACCGATCGTGCCGGCCAGAACGCGGCCCGACTCGCGACGGAAATTCTGAAGGAGATTGAGGCCGATGAGCGCGCGATATTCAGGGTTCGATGCCGCGCACAGTTCGCCGTACGGCGCCCATTCGGAGGCGGCTTCGGCTCCGACGATAGTGAGCGCACGATCGATCGTGATGCGCAGCCAGAGTTCATGGATCGGCAGGCCGTTAGGCCGGACGCCCGTCGCGAGTTTGACATCGCGCGGCTTTTCATCGGTTAGACAGGCTTCGATGTCCCACAGGCCATCCTCGCGTTCGAAAGCTTCCAATCGAATCGCGCGTCGGTGGCGCAATTGTCGGGAAACGGGCGGGGAAAGCGGCATGTGCAGAGGAAGGCCGGAATGAGAAAACGCCGAAATTTTAGCATAACGGGTGATTTTAGCCGGGATGGCCGTGCGCGCGTCCGTTCGGCGGGGCTGCTGGGGGAACCCTGGGATTCGTCACTCTTCGATGAAATCGTCGTCGCCCGCCTTGAGCACTTTCATGATCGTGGCGCTGTTGAAGCCTCGCGTGGCGAGGAAACGGGCCTGCTTCGCGCGCTCGGCGGGCGTTGCGGGTAGTGCGTCAAATTTTTTTCGCCAGACGTCCTGGGCGCGCGTGAGCTCAGTCTTCTTAAGCGCGGCACCGGCATCCTGGATCAGCGTTTCGTCGATGCCATTGCGTTTCAGTTCGTGGACTATCCGGCTTGTGCCCAGACGGCTGCCCCGGCGATGCACCACGCTTTCCGCGAATCGCTCGTTCGATAACCAACCTTCTTGTTCGAGCGCGTCCAACAAGGTTACAAGCGAATCGCCCTCGGTCAGGTGCCGGGTCAGCTTGCGCGATAGTTCGTCACGGCTGTGTTCCCGGCGTGATAAATAGCCGAGGGCGCGGCCTCGCAGCGACAGGGGTGGCCGCTTGCGTTTGGAGTCTTTGGAGTCTTTGGAGTCGTTTAGCGCGCTCGGCGAATCTGCCTTTGTCCTTCCCGCGGAACCGCGCGAGTAAACCGGGTCGGCAGCATGTGCTTCGCTTGGCCCGGGCACGCACTGTTCGAACGCTTCGAAGGGATCGGCGTCGGGGATCGCAGACACCGGCTGGTTCGCTGCGACGGTTGCTCGCGGTTGATCTTTTGAACGAACAAGTGCTTGAGCTTGCTGCAATGCGGCTCGTGCGCGCTCTATCCGATCATCAGCAGCAAGGGTGGCGGATAGGCCCGTCGGGGTTATTTGCTTGCTGGTGTTCTCACCTGGCTGCGACGGTTGTGCCGGCCGTGGGCTTCGGCGACGCGTGGTGCGCTCGGACGACCGCTCGAACACGTCGTCCCCGCTCGGCGAAGGTGAAGACTTGCTGCCGCGAAGCGATGAACCCAGCGACGAGCCAAGCGATGAACCTGCCGCTTTCCGCCCAGGCGACTTGCCGCTTCCAAATTTGCGATCGCTTGAGCGCTCATAGTGGGCTTCACCGCTCGCCGGAGCCTGATCCGAACGTGCGCTCTTCGACAAACCGCTCCCAAACGACGATTGCCGCTTCGGAAAAACGCGATCGCTCGATCGCTCGTATACTGGCTGCGGCTCGGCGTCCTGTTGCGTGCCGTCTTCGTCCGAACTTTCAGCCGCGTCCGCCTTCCTGCTTCGCGACAATGAGTTCGCGCTGAAGCTGGAATTGGAACCGCCGCGTCCAAAGCTGCTTTTTTTGGGCTGCTTCACGTCCGCGTTGCTGCCAAAGCCCGTGCGCGGAGTGTCCTCGGCCTTGCCGTCAGATTGGTCGTCGGCCTTAATAAAGCCGCCTCCAAACGAACGACGCGCCGATGCAGATTTCTCCGCACCGGCGCGTTGTCCTGTCCCTGCGCGATAACGATCGCTACTACGTTCATAGCGATCGACAACTTCCTCCGCGACGACGTTTTCGCTGTCATCGCTTACAGACGTCGAGCCGTCCGAATCAACTTCCTCGCCGTCACGACTTGTGTCGCGACCGGCCTTCGATCCGAACCGCCTCTTGCGTATCATGTTCTACCGCCCAAATACTTACCCAAATCCAAATACTTATTCTTCTTCGCCCGCGACTTCGGCGACACGCGGGCCGATACTCTCAGCCAAGGCGTTCACGCCAAGCGACTCGCGGATCTTGTTTTCGATCTCACGCGCCATCTCCGGATTTTCGCGCAGGAATTCACGCGCGTTGTCCTTGCCCTGACCAATACGTTCGCCGTTGTAGCTGTACCAGGCTCCGGCCTTGTCGACGAGCTTGGCCTGCACGCCAAGGTCGATGATTTCGCCATGACGCGAGATGCCTTCGCCATAGAGAATGTCGAAGATCGCTTCCCGGAACGGCGACGAAACCTTGTTCTTCACTACCTTCACGCGCGTTTCATTGCCGATCACTTCGTCGTTCTTCTTGATCGAACCGATCCGGCGAATGTCCAGGCGCACTGACGCGTAAAACTTCAGCGCATTGCCGCCCGTGGTGGTTTCCGGATTGCCGAACATCACGCCGATCTTCATGCGGATCTGGTTGATGAAAATCACCAGGCAGTTCGTACGCTTGATGGAGCCCGTCAATTTGCGCAATGCCTGCGACATCAGCCGCGCCTGCAGACCCGGCAGCGAATCGCCCATCTCGCCTTCGATTTCGGCCTTCGGCACCAGTGCCGCCACCGAGTCGATCACGATCATGTCGATGGAGCCCGAGCGCACGAGCGCGTCAGTAATTTCCAGCGCCTGCTCGCCCGTATCCGGTTGCGAAATCAGCAGATCCACTGCGTTCACGCCCAGCTTTTGCGCGTATTGCACGTCGAGCGCATGTTCCGCGTCGATAAACGCCGCCGTGCCACCGAGTTTTTGCATTTCGGCGATCACTTGCAGCGCAAGCGTGGTCTTGCCCGACGATTCCGGACCGTAGATTTCCACTACGCGGCCGCGCGGCAAGCCGCCGACGCCCAACGCGATGTCCAGTCCGAGCGAACCGGTCGATACCACCTGAATGTCTTCGACTACCTCACCGGCGCCGAGCCGCATGATCGACCCTTTGCCGAACTGCTTTTCGATCTGCGCCAGAGCCGCGGCCAGCGCCTTGGTCTTCTCTGCAGACATCCCGCCCGGGCCTTTCTTGCTATCTTCCATGAATCGTCCTTTGCTATGATTGACGGCGTCTGGCGCACTGCCCGTGGATTTTTTTCCGACTGGCCGCACTGCTGCAGACACTGTATAAAAAAACAGGTATTTTTGCAAGCCTGATCGTCACGCGTAGTTTCAGCGCCACGCGGGCTGCGAGAAAACCCCTTACACCTGGAGACCGCCGCGCCGGGCGAAATGCGGTGCCGGCAATGCTTTTTGCGCACACTACGATGCGAATCCTCATTGCCGAAGACGACAGCATACTCGCGGACGGCCTCATTCGATCACTCCGCCAATCGGGGTATGCCGTAGACCATGTCAAGCATGGAGGCGAAGCCGATACCGCGCTTACCCTCCAGACATTCGACCTCTTGATCCTCGACCTGGGCCTTCCCACCATGCCCGGCCTTGAGGTTCTGCGACGCCTGCGAGCCCGTAATTCCCAAATGCCCGTCTTGATCCTGACCGCCGCCGACAGCGTCGACGAGCGCGTAAAGGGCCTCGATCTTGGCGCGGACGACTACATGGCAAAACCGTTCGCGCTAAACGAACTCGAAGCCCGCGTGCGCGCCCTCACCCGTCGCGGCGCCGGTGGCGGTCCGACGGTTGTCCGGCACGGCGCGCTCTCCTTCGATCAGGTCGGGCGCATTGCGTCCATCAACGAGCAGGTGATCGAACTGTCCGCACGCGAACTCGGCGTGCTCGAAGTCTTGCTGCAAAGAGTCGGCAGGCTGGTGTCGAAGGAACAACTCGTCAACCACCTGTGCGAGTGGGGAGAGGAAGTCAGCAACAACGCTATTGAAGTCTATGTCCATCGGCTAAGAAAAAAAATCGAGCCCGGCGGTGCGCGCATCATGACCGTTCGCGGGCTAGGCTATAGCCTTGAAAAAGCCGCTGCCACGCCAGCCGTCGTCACGAGTCCGGTCGAGCCGCCTTCCTCTAGCCCTCATTATAAGTAGTCCCGCCATGGGCTCGCCCGCTTCCATCGAACGCACCAACCCGGCGCCGCGCGAGCCTCTACTCGATATATCCCAAACGGCTGTGGGCGCCGATCCCGACGCGTCGCGCGACGCGCGTTACGCCAATCCCTTCGCGCCGCCCGACGAACTTGCGCCGGATGGCGAGCCGCCTCCGCGCTCGCTGTTCGGCGAGATTCTCGACTGGATGCTCGCGCCGCTGCTGCTGCTCTGGCCAATGAGCATCGCGGTCACGTATCTGGTTGCAAAGTCGATCGCGAATGGGCCATTCGATCGTGCCCTGGAAACCGACGCCTATGTCCTCGCGCGGCAGATCCAGCCGGTGAACGGCGTGGCGGAATTGCGCCTGCCGGATGCCACGCGTGACTTCTTGCGCGCCGACAACGTCGACAGCGTGTTTTTCCAGGTGCTCGGTACGCGCGGAGAACTCGTGGGTGGCGACGCCGACATGCCCTTGCCGCATGACGACGACCGGCCCCAGCCCGGCATTGTGGAATTTCGTGACGACATGCTACGAGGCAACGACATTCGCGTCGCCTATACGACCGTGGAATCGCCCCAGCTTGCGCATCCGGTACTGGTGCAGGTGGCCGAAACGCTCGACAAACGCAGCCAGTTGGCCAACGACATCATCAAGGGCGTGATCCTGCCGCAATTCGTGATATTGCCGCTGGCCATCGTGCTCGTCTGGTTCGGGTTGTCGCGTGGACTCGCTCCGCTGCACGCGTTGCAGTCGAATATCCGTGCGCGTCGTCCTGACGATCTGTCGCCGCTCGAAGCCCGCCGCGCGCCGCCCGAAATCGCGCCGCTGGTGGCGTCGTTCAACGATCTGCTCAACCGGCTCGAACAGAACATGGAGTTGCAGAAGCGTTTTATCGCCGATGCCGCCCACCAGATGAAAACGCCTCTGGCGGGTCTGCGGATGCAGGCAGAGTTGGCGCTGAGACAGGACGTCTCGGCAGAAGTACATCGTTCCCTTGAACAGATTGCGACGAGTTCCGAGCACGCGGCGCGGCTCGTCACGCAATTGCTCGCGCTCGCCCGTGCCGAGAACCGCATGTCGGGGCAAATTTTTTCCCGAGTGGAACTGGCCGAACTCGCAAGGCTCGCCGTCCGTGACTGGGTGCAGGCGGCGATCGCGAAGCGCATGGATATCGGCTACGAGGAGCCCGCGCATCCCGTGGAGGTCGAAGGGAATGCGGTGATGCTGCGTGAAATGCTGTCGAACCTGATCGACAACGCCATCCGCTATACCCCGCCCGGTGGGCGAATCACGGTTCGCGTGCGTGCGGAGGCATCGGACTCGCGGCGGATTTTCCTCGAAGTGGAAGACACCGGGCTGGGCATTCCGGCCGCCGAGCGCGGGCGTGTGCTGGAGCGGTTTTACCGGATTCTTGGACGTGAAGGCGACGGCAGCGGACTGGGCCTGGCCATCGTTCGAGAGATCGTAAGCATGCATGGCGGCACGCTGGATATCAGCGATCACGTGTACAACGACGCACCCCGACAAGCCGGAACGCTCGTCCGCATAGCCTTACGGCGGGTTTATCCTGCCCGGGACAAACCCTGAGCAATCGCGCAACGTCAAAAACCGGATTTGAATAGTTAATCGATATAGCGGTACGTTAGCCGACGAAGACTGCTACTTAGGCTCTGTAATTAGCTACAGGACCCAACGCAACGCTACATCGATGACCCCTTCCACGTCAGAACGCCGTAAGTTTTGATCTCAATAATCGATGCACGGTGCGCTATTCCGCGCGCGCCACATTCGAAGATCAAAAATTCAGGAGACGATTTCATGGCGACAGTCGAGGGACGGGTTTCCCACGCGCCGATGACGAGCGAAGAACGGCGCGTGATTTTCGCGTCATCGCTAGGCACGGTGTTCGAGTGGTACGACTTCTATCTGGCGGGGTCGCTCGCCATTTACATCAGCCGGACGTTTTTCTCCGGTGTCAATCCAACCGCCGGCTTCATCTTCACGTTGCTCGGCTTCGCGGCAGGCTTCGCTGTGCGGCCGTTCGGCGCCATTGTGTTCGGGCGTCTCGGCGATATGGTCGGGCGTAAGTACACCTTCCTCATCACCATCGTGATCATGGGCTTGTCGACCTTCCTGGTTGGCTTGTTGCCGGGATACGGGACCATTGGCATTGCTGCGCCCGTGCTTTTCATCGCGATGCGGCTGCTGCAGGGCCTGGCGCTTGGCGGCGAGTATGGCGGCGCGGCGACCTACGTGGCGGAACATGCGCCCGCGAACAAGCGCGGCGCATGGACGGCGTGGATCCAGACGACGGCCACGCTCGGCCTGTTCATCTCGCTGATCGTAATTCTGGTCGTGCGCACGGCCGTTGGTGAAGAGACGTTTGGCGCCTGGGGATGGCGCGTGCCGTTCCTCGCGTCCATCGTGTTGCTCGGCGTTTCGGTGTGGATCCGGATGAAACTGCACGAATCGCCTGTATTTGAGCGCATCAAGGCGGAAGGCAAGACGTCGAAGGCACCGCTCACCGAGGCGTTCGGCCAATGGAAAAACCTGAAAATCGTGCTGCTCGCGCTGTTCGGTTTGACGGCCGGTCAGGCTGTGGTCTGGTATACGGGCCAGTTCTATACCCTGTTCTTCCTGACGCAGACGTTGAAAGTCGATGGCACCAGCGCCAACATCATGATCGCGGTGGCGCTGCTTATCGGCACGCCGTTCTTCCTGTTCTTTGGCTCACTGTCGGACAAGATCGGCCGCAAGCCGATCATCATGACGGGCTGCCTGATTGCCGCGCTGACTTACTTCCCGCTGTTCCATGCGCTTGCCCACTACACGAATCCGACGCTCGAAGCAGCAACCCTGAAGGCGCCGATCACCGTTATTGCGAACCCCGACGAGTGCTCGTTCCAGTTCAACCCGGTGGGAACATCGAAGTTCACGAGCTCCTGCGATATTGCCAAGAGCGCGCTGTCGAAGTCCGGCTTGAACTACGAGAACGTGGCGGCGCCGGCCGGAACGATTGCGCAGATCAAGGTGGGCGATACGGTCGTCGATACTTATGACGGCAAGGCTGCCGATGCGAAGGCGAAGGGCGCCGCGTTCGACAAGACAATCGCGGGAACGCTGAAGTCGGCGGGCTATCCCGCGAAGGCCGATCCGGCGTTGATCAACTGGCCGATGGCCATTGTGATCCTGACCATCATGATGATCTACGTGACGATGGTTTATGGGCCTATCGCCGCGATGCTCGTTGAGATGTTCCCGGCGCGGATCAGGTACACGTCTATGTCGCTGCCGTATCACATTGGAAACGGCTGGTTTGGCGGATTTTTGCCGGCGACCGCGTTTGCTATCGTTGCGGCCAAGGGTAATATTTTCTCGGGATTGTGGTATCCGATTGTCATCGCGGTGGTGACGTTTGTAATCGGGATGCTGTTCGTGAAGGAGACCAGAGGGTCAGCGGTTTATGACTCGGATTGAGGTGGTTTTGATGGGTGTGGGTAGTGTCGGGAAAGCAGCCGGGAGGGGTTGACAGGGATCGCAGCCCTCTCCATAATCTCGGCTTCTTGGCGAATTAGCTCAGCCGGTTAGAGCGACGGAATCATAATCCGCAGGTCCGGGGTTCGAATCCCTGATTCGCCACCAGCGTTACTCAAAGGGTTACAGGTCTTTGACCTGTAACCCTTTGTCCGTTTCAGAGCCCCGCGACGCAACACATCTGGAGCTTTAACACTGTCCAAGTCCCTAGACAGCACACCCCGACAAATGACGCCCCTGTCCGATGACGAGCTAAACGAACTCGGCGCGTTTCTGCTGTCTGATTCAGTATCAGACGAAACGATGCTGCTCGATATCCTGGACGGCTATCTGGTCGCGATCGCAATCGGGCCGACGTCGTTGCAGCCGAGCGACTGGTTGCCCGGTGTGTGGGGCCGGAATAGAGACGACGCCCCGGCCTTTGAGTCGATGGAAGAGGCGAAGCTAATCTTCGACCTGATTCTGCGGCACTTCAACTCCATCATCGAGAGTCTGGAGCAAGATCCCGATAGGTTCGAACCTCGGTTTAGTACGTTCACGTCACTCGACAGTACCGGCGAATGGGTCGACGGCGATGGTTGGGCAAGCGGTTTCCTGCAAGGCATTGCGCTTTGCCAGCAAGACTGGCAACCGCTGTTCGACGATGTGCAAGGTCAGCAATGGCTGCGTCCGATGACACTGATTGGCGCTGACGAGATCACAGCCGAGTTGTCCCGTCGGCCAGATCTGCGCGAAGAACTCGCCAAACAGATTCCCGCGAGCGTCGCGGCAATCTACCGTTACTGGCTACCCTACCGTCAAGCCGTTCACGAGCGACTACTCGCCGCCACGATGCGGCGGAGCGCGCCGAAGGTCGGGCGCAATGACCCATGTCCCTGCGGCAGCGGCAAAAAGTTCAAGAAGTGTTGTGGGGCTGCGGAGACCGTGCACTGAGCCGCAGGGATGGTCACTGCGCGAAGTGTTGGCTGACTAATGCGGTCTTGCCAATCAAATGCGACAGTAGACGGAAGTTCATTGCTCTCGCCGTTCGTTGACCATTGCTGTCATCGCAGCCGCTATAAAACCTCCTCTTGCTGTAGTCGGCATGCGTGCCCACCCCCGCAACCACCACCAATCCGGAATCGAATGATGGGAGAGCCTTGCTGCTACTCCCTAACCCGATCAATCACCTTCATCAACGCCCGATTAAAAACCCCCGCATGCGTCACGCTCATCCCATGCGAAGCGCCTTCAATCGTGATTCTCTGCACCCCATCGATCCAACCTTCCAGCGCCCCCACAGCATCCCGAAACATCCGTGGACTATTCGCGCCATCGATTAGCAAAGTAGGACATTCAATCCGCCGCGCCGCCCTCGCGTCGAACGATGGCAACGGATCGCGAAATTGCAGCAAGAGCGTCCGGGCGTTGTCCGACGCCATCGCCCGGAATTCCTTCGGGCTACGAGCCCAGAACCCCGGCCGGCTGACAGAATCGACAAACAACTCCAACCCCGCATCGACGTCCCCGGCGGCGATCAACTCCGCAGCTTTCCCCCGCAGCGCATTCGTCGGCGCAGCCGGCATCGCCCTGGAACTGGAACCGGAACCCGAAGCAAAATCAGAGCCGGCATCGGAACCCTCACTCGCCACCGCACCACCCGGATCCGCAAGCACCAGCGACTTCACCCGCTCCGGATATCGACCGGCCAAATGAAACGCAACACTCCCGCCGCGCGAGTGGCCAACAACATGCACCGGCCCGACATCCAGTCGTTCAATAAACTCAGCCACCTCGTCAACATGCGCATCCCAGCTAAACGCCGTGGCCCTGCCGTCGCCCGCAGCCATCAACCCCGACGGCCAATAATGCGAAAGACTCGGCGCAACGCATCGATACATCCTGGCAAGCGGCCCTAACTGCGGCTTCCAGTATCGAAAGTCGCAAAGGGAACCGTGCACGAACACGATCACCTCACGATGCTCATGACCGGTTTGAGTAAAGGGAACGTGAAGACCATCGTCGAGTGTGGCGACATGCGGCGCCGGCAAGCCAAAAAGTTGCGAAGGATCCAACCCGACAAACTCACTCATCCGACGAAGCCTCGCAATGAAGAAAACCAACGGACACAAACGGGGAATCGGGACGAACAGACGGCCATCCCGCGCAAACGCTCACCGGCTCCCCGTCCGCCAACGAGGCAGCTCAAGAGGCCGCTCAATGCTCAATGCTCGATAAACTCCAACTCACTCCGGCGCTGTGGCCCGAACCGTGACCATATCCCCCATCGCGGCTTCGTCCTCGTCATCGAACCGATCCCGGGAACCCGCACCCGCTGTCCCCTCAAACCTGATCGGCTCGACCGGAAACCCCTTCTTCTCCCAGGCATCCAAGCCGCCCTTCAGCGGTCGCACGTTGCGAAACCCCTTCGCCAGCAACTGCCTGACAATATGCTTGGCCGTCGCCTCATTCGGACACACGCAATAGACCACGACCTCGCGCTCCTGAAACATCCGGTCGACCTTATCGGGGGAATCGAGATCGAGCAGCAACGCGCCTTTGATCTTGTGCGATTCCGTCTGACGCACCGACACGGGCCGCGCATCGAAAATCACCGGCGGCGCATCGGAGCGCATCATTTCATCGAGTTGCTCGGGCGAGATCCGATACTTCGCGAGCCATCGACGAAACTGCAGGCGCCGCACCCATCGATACAGCAAGAAAGCGGCGCCCGCGATCCCGAGCACATCGAGTGCATCGAGACCATAAGTACGCACGAATATCAGCAATCGGGCGACTTGCGGCATCAGCACCGCGCCGCCGAGTATCCAGAAGGTGGCCCAAAGCGCCGCGCCGACAAGATCCCAGAAGACGAACACGCGCACATCGATTTGCGTGGTGCCGAGCATGGGCGAAGCCACCAGCCCCAATCCCGGCACGAACTTCGATACCGCGAGCAACGGCACACCGAAGCGCTCGAACCAATGGCGAGCGGTGCGCAACGTGGTGTCGATGGAGAGTGAAAAGCGCACCAGGGAATTGAGAAAGCGCCGGCCGTACAGCCGCCCGGCCGAGAACCACAACATGTCGGCGATGATCACCGCCAGCACAGCGGCACTCAGCATGTGCCAGAACGAAGCGATACCGGCCGCGATCAGCGTGCCGGCAAGGATCAGCATGGGTGCAGCGGGAATGGGCAGACCGAGTTGGGTCGCAAGGACGCTGACGAACACGGCCCACGCGCCCCACGACGAGACAAGAGACAGCGGAACAAGCGGCATCGGCGCTCCTGTAGACGGTGCACAAGCGCCGCGCTTCGGAATCGGCGCTCAAGGCCGCCACTTTATCGTGATTCCGAAAATATCGCCGACGACGGCCCGCCGCTCAAGGCCTGCAGCGCCCCGTTCAACCTTCGATCCGCGCCCGCGTCACTCCGAGCAACCCGGCCATCGCGCGCCGTGCGGCGCTCGAATCCCGCGCAACGATTGCTTCGAACACGGCCGTGTGTTCCGCCATGGACGCGTTGAAAACCTCCGCGCGCCGGGCATTCAGCCTGAGTTGACCTTCGAGCGTGCGCTCGATCAACGTGCCAAGCGGAATCAACAATTCGTTGCCGCCGGCATTGAGCACGCTCAGGTGGAACCGCAGATCGGCTCGCACCCATTCATCGACAGTGCGCGCTTCAAGCATCGCCCGATGCGCCTCGTCGAGCCGCGCGAGCGATTCGGCATCCAGATTCCCGGCAGCCAGCGCCGCAGCATGCGGCTCGATCATCTCGCGCATTTCCTGCAACTTGAGCGCGAACCGCAACGGCGCGGCAACGCGTGCATACCATTCGAGGACGTCGGCATCAAGCAGATTCCAGGCGTGGCGCGGCCGCACGCGCGTACCGATCTTCGGCCGCGATTCAATCAATCCTTTCGATGTCAACGTCCGCAACGCCTCGCGCAACACCGTCCGGCTGACGCCAAAACGCTCCATCAGTTCGGCTTCGCGCGGCAGGATGGATTCCGGCGCAAAATCTCCCCGAAGAATCGCCGTGCCGAGTTCATGCGCCACGCGCCCGTGCAGATCGTGCTGGATGATGCGTCTCCCGTTATTTGATGTTCTATGTACTGCAAGGCTTTCAGGCCAATAGTACTATTAATATACACGTCAAATCAAAATTTGATAGCATGTGAAAACTTGTTGTTCATCTCATTGGAATCAGGAGACATCGGCATGAAAATTACCAAACTCGAAACTTTTATCGTTCCTCCGCGCTGGTGTTTCCTGAAGATCACGACGGACGAAGGCATCGTCGGCTGGGGCGAGCCGGTGGTGGAAGGACGCGCGCACACGGTAGCGGCGGCCGTCGACGAACTCTCGGATTACCTGATCGGCAAAGATCCGCTGTTGATCGAAGATCACTGGCAGGTGATGTATCGCGCGGGGTTTTATCGCGGCGGCCCGATCGGCATGAGTGCAATCGCCGGTGTGGACCAGGCGCTGTGGGACATCAAGGGCAAGCATCATGGCGTGCCGATTCATGCGTTGCTTGGCGGCCAGGTGCGCGACCGGATCAAGGTGTATTCGTGGATCGGCGGCGATCGTCCCAGCGATGTCGCGAACAACGCGCGCGCGGTGGTCGAGCGGGGTTTCAAGGCCGTGAAAATGAACGGTTCGGAAGAGCTTCAGATCATCGATACCTTCGACAAGGTTCAGGGCGTCATCAACAACGTGGCGGCTGTGCGTGAGGCGGTGGGACCGAATATCGGCATCGGCGTGGACTTCCATGGCCGCGTCCACAAGCCGATGGCGAAGGTGCTCGCGAAGGAACTCGATCCGTTCAAGCTGTTGTTTATCGAAGAGCCGGTGTTGTCGGAAAACGTGGAAGCGCTGCGCGATATCGTGAACCAGACGAGCACGCCGATTGCGCTGGGTGAGCGCCTGTATTCGCGCTGGGACTTCAAGCACATCCTGGCGGGCGGTTACGTGGACATCATCCAGCCGGACGCGTCGCACGCGGGCGGGATTACGGAGTGCCGCAAGATTGCATCGATGGCCGAAGCCTACGACGTCGCCGTCGCCCTCCACTGCCCGCTGGGTCCAATCGCGCTTGCGACCTGCCTGCAAATCGATGCGGTCAGCTACAACGCGTTCATCCAGGAACAAAGCCTGGGGATTCACTACAACAAGGGCAACGACTTGCTCGACTACATCAAGAACCCGGAAGTCTTCAAGTACGAAGACGGCATGGTCGCGATTCCGCAAGGACCGGGACTGGGTATTGAAGTGAACGAGGAAAAAGTGCGCGAGATGGCGAAGGTGGGACATCGCTGGCGCAATCCGGTGTGGCGTCACGCGGATGGCAGCGTCGCCGAATGGTGATTGGAGGGTGAGTGGGGTGGGGGCTTTCCCCCACCCCACCCGCCGACAGCCCCCGAGAAGGGCCAATCGAGCGCCCAAAATTGTTAAACATATTCAGAAACCCTTGTCGATATGCCACGTGGCAAATTGTCGCGCTAGCACACCAAAGCACTTGCAATCGACGAATGCTCAAATAGTCACCATCATTCAACGATGATAGAATGCCGCGTCGCATCGCCGGCTCGCAAAGCCGCTGTGGCAACGGTTCACCACACTATTCGCACCGGGCCGAACGAAGCTCGGAAGGTCCTCAAAATTGATGGAGTGTCGCGTGTCTTCAAGACGCATCTTTCGTCCGTTGCTCGCCCCGCTAATGGCTCTGACGCTGATCGGCAGTGCCTGCATCGCAGACGCCGCCGAAACGCCGGCGCCCGCTCAGGCCGCCGCCCAACCGGTCGCCCCAGACACCATGGCCGCGCGAGTGCAAGGCTGCACGGCCTGTCACGGCGTGCATGGCGAAGGCACCGACAACGACTATTTCCCGCGTCTTGCCGGCAAGCCGGCTGACTACCTGTACAACCAGTTGCAGAATTTCCGCGAAGGCCGCCGGAAATATCCGCCCATGAACTACCTCGTCACGTATCTCTCGGACGACTACCTTCATGAGATCGCGACTTATTTCTCGCAGCAACGCCCGCCCTATCCGGCACCTGCCAAGCCGACAGCGACAGCCGCCACGGTTTCGCGTGGCCAGCAGATCGTGCTGAACGGCGACGGCGCCAAGAAGATTCCTGCTTGTGCCGCGTGTCATGGCGCCACTCTGACGGGCATGGAACCGGCTATCCCGGGTCTGGTGGGACTGCACTCCGACTACATCAGCGCCCAGTTAGGCGCATGGCGTTCCGGTTCGCGTCACGCAAAAGCGCCTGATTGCATGCAGCAAATCGCCACCCGCCTGACCGACGACGACGTGTCCGCTGTCGCCGCCTGGCTCTCCACGCAAACCGCGCCGGCGAATCCGGTGCCCGCGCCCGCTGGTTCACGCAAGACGCCGCTCGCCTGCGGCAGCGAACCGCAATAACGCGTGAGGAGCGAGAAGAATATGAAACGCAAATCCCTGTTCGCACTTTCGGCTGTCGTAGTCGCAGCCGTCGCCGCCGCCGCCGCCCTCTGGTCGGGTGGTGACAACCTTCATTCGCGCGGCGCGGTTGCCGCTCAGCCGACCGACCAGGCCGAACTGATCAAGCGCGGCGAATACCTTGCCCGCGCCGGCGACTGTATTGCGTGCCATACGGTTCGTGGTGGCCAGACCTTCGCGGGCGGCCTCCCCATGTTGACGCCGTTCGGCACACTCTTCACGCCGAACATCACGCCTGACGACCAGAACGGTATCGGCAAGTGGTCCTCCGACGACTTCTATCGGTCGCTTCACAACGGTCGCTCGAAGGACGGCAGCCTGCTGTATCCGGCCATGCCGTTCACGGCCTACACCAAGGTCACGCGCGCCGACTCGGACGCCATCTACGCGTACATGCGCTCGGTCCCGCCGGTCAACGTCCCGAGCCGCCCGCACGAACTGCGCTTCCCATTCAACAACCGCAACCTGCTGATCGGCTGGCGCACGCTGTTCTTCCGTGAAGGCGAGTTCAAGGCCGATCCCACCAAGTCGGTGGAATGGAATCGCGGCGCGTACCTGATCGAAGGCCTCGGCCATTGCAGCATGTGCCACACATCGATCAACGCAATGGGCGGACCCGTCAGTTCAGCGGCCTTCGGCGGCGGCCTGATTCCGCTGCAAAACTGGTACGCGCCTTCGCTGACATCGAATAAGGAAGCGGGTCTCGGCGACTGGGACAACAAGGACATCGCCGACTTGCTGAAGACGGGTGTATCGCAGCGCGGAGCCGTGTTCGGCCCGATGGCCGAAGTCGTCCACAACAGCATGCAATACATGTCGGACGCGGACATCGGCGCCATGACGGTGTATCTCAAGTCGATCCCGCAAAAGAAGGAAGCGCCGGAGTCGATGCAGTTCGAGACATCGGCGCAATTCGGCACCGAGTTGCTGTCGCAGGGCAAGAAAATCTTCACGGAAAATTGCGCGAAGTGTCACGCGGAGAATGGTCTGGGCAAGCCGCCGTCCTATCCGCCGCTCGCCAACAACCAGTCGATCCAGATGCCGTCGGCAGTGAACCCGATCCGCATGACGCTCAATGGCGGTTATCCGCCAAGCACGGATGGCAACCCGCGCCCGTATGGCATGCCGCCGTTCGCGCAAGCTTTGTCGGATACGGAAGTGGCAGCGGTCGTCACGTACATCCGGATGTCCTGGGGCAACCACGGTACGCCGGTGTCGCCGCAACAGGTGAGCAATTTGCGCTCGGCGCCGCTCGACTGACCCGTTTTGAAGAGTGGAAACGGCAGGTGGTTGGTGAGCCTGCCGGCAACAGCGTAAAATGCATGGAAGGGCGCGGGCTTCGTGGTCGGAGCAGCGCCCTTCGTCTTTTTAAGCAGGACTTTTTGAGGCGGGATTGAAGCTGCGTTGTAAGCCACGTTTTAAGCCGAATCGCACGCTGAATCGGGCAATCGACGCTTCACTGTAGAATGAGCGGTTCTGGCGGGTGCTGCAGCCTGAAAATTTTCGTGTGTGGATTTTGGGTCGGTTTTGGGTCGATTTTGGGTGGAAGCCAAGCGCGGCACGAGGTCCCACGGCGCGGCGAGGACGGTCGATGCATTTTGGTGAGCGGTTCAATAGCGTTACGCATTTGATCGGCACGGTGCTGTCGGTGGCAGGACTTGCGACGCTCGTGACAATGGGCGCACTCGAACGCGACCCGTACAAGATCGTCAGCTTTGCTGTGTATGGCGCGATGCTGCTGGTGCTTTACACAATTTCGACGCTCTATCACTGGGTACGCAGCCCGCGGCTCAAGGCGATATTGCAAAAATGCGATCATTCGGCAATCTATTTGCTGATCGCAGGCAGCTATACCCCGTTCTCGCTCGTTACGTTGCGCGGCCCGTGGGGCTGGTCGCTATTCGGCGTAAGCTGGGGGCTCGCTGCCCTCGGCATCGTTCAGGAACTCACGCTCGGGCGCCGAACCCGCAGCGTATCCATGGTGTTATACGTGTTGATGGGCTGGCTCGCGCTCGTAGCCATCCGTCCTCTCGTTATGGCGTTACCGCCCGCAGGTACCGCCTGGTTATTGGCCGGTGGGTTGATCTACAGCGCCGGCATTTACTTTTTCATCAACGACGAGCGCATCCGGCACGGCCATGGCATCTGGCACCTGTTCGTGTTGGGCGGCAGCTTGTGTCAATTCGTCAGCGTTGCACGTTACGTCGCTTAAGCGTGATTCGTGGGTTGAACCACGGCTTGACCGTGACGCACATTGCCTGACAAGAAACGCATCGCGGCGTTTCAAATGCAACTAAACGCCAGTCGACGTGTCTTGATAGCGCGTTGATCTTCGCGGCAACTTTCCCGGCGCCTGACTCGTTTGAGCGCGCGCCCCGAATGTCATGCCGCCCGATTTCTTCGATCGTCGTACGCTCGCACTTGTCGTGCGGCCCGTCGCATGTTTTTGAGCCTCGGGCGCGAACGCCGGTCGTCATACCGAATCTGCAAACACTTATGTCTTTTGATTCCCTCGGCTTGTCCGAACACTTGCTTCGCGCTGTCAACGAACTAGGCTACACCGTCCCCACGCCCATCCAGACGCAGGCCATTCCGGCCGTGCTGAACGGCGGCGACCTGCTTGCGGGCGCACAGACCGGTACGGGCAAGACCGCCGGCTTCACGCTGCCTATCCTGCAACGTCTTTCGGAAGCCCCTGCGCCGTTGGCTGGAGCCAAGCGACCGGTTCGCGCGTTGATCCTCACGCCAACGCGTGAGCTCGCCGCACAGGTCGAGGAAAGCGTGCGTCAGTACGGCAAGTATCTCAAGTTGAAGTCCACCGTGATGTTTGGCGGCGTCGGCATCAATCCGCAAATCGATGCATTGCGTCGTGGCGTGGATATCGTCGTGGCAACGCCGGGGCGACTGCTGGACCACATGCAGCAGAAGACCATCGATCTGTCGAAGCTCGAAATCCTCGTGCTCGACGAAGCGGATCGCATGCTCGACATGGGTTTTATCCACGATATCAAGCGCGTGCTCGCCAAGTTGCCGCCCAAGCGTCAGAACCTGCTGTTCTCGGCCACGTTCTCCGACGAAATCAAGACACTTGCCGACAACTTGCTCGACCGACCCGCGCTGATCGAAGTGGCGCGCCGCAACTCGACGGTCGAAGCCATTGCGCAGAAGATCCATCCCGTCGATCGCGACAAGAAGCGTGAATTGCTCACGCATTTGATCCGCGAACACAATTGGTCGCAAGTGCTTGTGTTCTCGCGGACGAAGCACGGCGCGAACCGGTTGGCCGAGCAACTGGCGAAGGACGGCATCAGCGCGCTCGCGATTCACGGCAACAAGAGCCAGTCGGCGCGCACGCGCGCCCTCGCCGAGTTCAAGGACAATACGCTTCAGGTGCTGGTCGCTACGGATATCGCGGCGCGCGGTATCGATATCGACCAGTTGCCGCACGTCGTCAACTTCGATCTGCCGAATGTGCCGGAGGATTATGTTCACCGCATCGGCCGTACCGGCCGCGCGGGCGCGACCGGCGAAGCAATTTCGCTGGTGTGCGTGGATGAGCATCAGTTGCTCAAGGACATCGAGCGGCTGATCAAGCGGCCGATACCGCAAGAAGTCATCGCGGGCTTCGAGCCGGATCCGACCCAGAAGGCCGAACCTATCCTTCGACGCGGCCAGGGTGGCGGCGGCGCACGTCAAGGCTCGCCACGTCAG
>NZ_JBAUSA010001132.1:0-3581 GCF_049581465.1 Caballeronia sp.
GATCAGTTCAGAGCTTGCGCGCTATCCGAATCTGAAGGAAGTCGTTTGGGCTCAGGAAGAGTCGAAGAACCAGGGTGCGTGGAATTTCGTCATGGAACAGCTGCTGGAAATTGTGAAGGCACCTGCAGCGCTGCGCTATATCGGACCTGCGGCAAGTGCATCGACTGCACCGGGCTACGCGTCGATGTACCTCGCGCGTCAGGAAAAGTACCTGCACGCAGCTATTGACGAGTAACTACCTAACAAGGGCGAGTCGGAGACGATGTCACTGATTCGCCCTCGTTGCCAGATCTGTTTCATGTCCCCACTAAGGAAACATTCATGCTTAAGTTTTACTTTCATCCCACGCCTAATCCCGCGAAAGTAGCGCTCCTGCTCGAGGAGCTTGAAATACCGTACGAACTGTCTCCCGTCGATACCTTCAAGGGAAAGCAACACGAGCCGGAGTACCTGAAGATCAACCCGAATGGCAAAGTGCCGGCCATCGTTGACGACGGTATCGCCGTCTTCGATTCCCACGCCATTCTGCTGCACCTAAGCGCGAAGCACGGCAAGTTCGTGCCGTCCACACCGTCGCAGAATGCCGAGATGCTCTCGTGGCTGATGTTCGTCGCGACCGGCCTGTCGCCGTTCTCCGGTCAGGCCGTGCACTTCCTGCACCATGCGCCGGAAACCCTGCCGTATGCGCGTAACCGTTATCTGAAGGAAGTCGAGCGCCACTACCGCATTCTCGATGCGCGTCTCGCGGGCTCAAAGTACCTGGCGGGCGACACTTACTCGATCGCCGACATGGCGCTCTGGGGCTGGGGCAATTCCGCCGGCTTTATCTTCGGCGAGAAGGGTCTGACGGACTATCCGCACGTCAAGCGTCTGGTCGATGAAATCTCGGCGCGCCCGGCAGCCGTCCGCGCCCTGGCGCTGAGGGACAAGTTCAAGTTCAAAGCCGATTTTGACGACGAAACCCGTCGCGCACTGTTCCCGCAGAACGCTTAGATCACCGTCCAGGCAAGCCGCGAAAACGCTCGCACTGGCCGCGTGAAAACGGCCAGTGCCGGTGCGCTGGAGACCGATGAAATGGCCGCCCGCGCTAACGACCGAGGTCGTGCCAGAGGCAGGCCCAATGAAGCGTTTTGAAGCAAGTGGCATGATGAGGCCCCTGGGACATAAACACCGCTCCAGTAAGACCATTGCAAACTCACTCTGCACCATCCCCGCCACCCTGTATCTGAACGCCTTTAGGCGACGTTTCCATGAAAAAGATTGGCTTTCTCTCCTTCGGCCACTGGACTAATTCTGCGCATTCGCGGGCACGGTCGGCGGCTGATGTGCTTCTGCAATCCATCGACCTCGCGGTCGCCGCTGAGGAACTAGGTGCAGACGGGGCCTTCTTCCGCGTCCATCATTTCGCTAAACAGCTTGCGTCGCCTTTTCCACTTCTCGCAGCGGTGGGTGCAAAAACCAGCCGGATTGAAATCGGAACGGGCGTCATCGACATGCGTTACGAGAATCCGCTCTACATGGCGGAAGATGCCGGGGCAGCCGACCTGATTGCCGGCGGACGGCTGCAACTGGGTATCAGCCGAGGCTCCGGCGAACAGGTGATCGATGGATGGCGTCATTTCGGGTACGCGCCTGACGAGGGCGAGACTCATGCCGATCTGGCGCGCCGCCACACGGAAGTATTTTATGAGGTGCTGCGAGGCAAGGGCTTTGCGCAGCCGAATGCGCGGCCCATGTTTCCAAACCCACCTGGGCTTCTGCGGATCGAACCGTATTCCGAGGGCCTTCGCGAGCGCATCTGGTGGGGTTCGGGCTCCTACGCCACGGCGGGATGGGCCGCGAAGATGGGCATGAACCTCCAGACCTCGACGTTGAAGAATGACGAATCGGGCCGGCCTCTTCATATCCAGCAAGCAGAGCAGATCCGGGCCTACCGTGAGGCATGGAAAGCGGCTGGGCATACACGCGAGCCGCGAGTGTCGGTCAGCCGGAGTATCTTCGCGCTCGTGAACGACCAGGACCGGATGTATTTTGGTCAAGGCACAGAGAGCAACGATACGATCGGCTTTCTAGACGACGACGTTCAGAAGGTTTTCGGTCGAAACTACGCCGCAGAACCTGACGTCCTCGTAGCGCAACTAGCCAAGGACGAGGCAATCGCAGCGGCTGATACCCTGCTGCTTACCGTGCCTAACCAATTGGGCGTGGAATACTGCGCGCACGTGATCGAATCGATTCTCACGCATGTGGCCCCCGAACTCGGCTGGCGCTAGAGGAAATCGACACGCCGGCTCCAAGCCGGCGACTATCAATTGCTGTTTTGCTCTCGGATCGTAGCGCCGCCGGCCGTCATGGCTCGCGCGTAAAGCGTTGAGATTCGAAAACCCCGCGTAATTCTTCTGCATGCCTCCATCTCCGGTAGAGGGACGCATGCTGCCTCGTTACTTCAAAACATTCCACGTGCAGCTTATCTATCGCCTACGGTAAACCGATGGGGCTATACACATGGATGACCGTTTGATACTCACTTGCGATTTTCCTTTCCCATGTTGTCCTCGTACGATGAGGACGTAGGCCGCAATCGTCAGGCGCGGAAACGACCGGGCAAGCGGTTTTAACGGAGCACACATGGAACACCACGCGCGCACGCAAAACGAGAAGCTCGAATTCAAGACCACGACGTGTTACATGTGCGCGTGCCGCTGCGGCATCCGGGTGCATCTGCGCGACGGCGAAGTGCGTTATATCGACGGCAACCCCGACCATCCGCTCAACCAGGGTGTGATCTGCGCTAAAGGTTCCTCGGGGATCATGAAGCAGTATTCGCCTGCGCGCCTGACCCAGCCGCTGATGCGCAAAGCAGGCGCCGAGCGCGGCAGCGCGCAGTTTGAACCGGTGTCGTGGGAAGTCGCGTTTGCCACGCTCGAAAAACGCCTTGCCCATCTGCGGGCGACCGATCCGAAGAAGTTCGCGCTCTTCACCGGCCGCGACCAGATGCAGGCGCTGACGGGTCTGTTCGCCCGGCAGTTCGGCACGCCCAACTACGCGGCGCACGGCGGGTTCTGCTCGTCCAATATGGCGGCCGGGATGATCTACACGATCGGCGGCTCGTTCTGGGAGTTTGGCGGGCCCGACCTCGACAACGCAAAGCTGTTCTTCATGATCGGCACCGCGGAAGATCATCATTCGAATCCGCTAAAAATCGCGCTGTCGAAGTTCAAGCGCGCCGGCGGCCGCTTTATCGCCATTAACCCGATCCGCACCGGCTACGCCGCGATCGCCGACGAATGGGTACCGATCCGACCCGGCACGGACGGCGCATTATTCATGGCCCTGATTCGTGAGCTGCTCGAATCCGACGCCTATGACCACGAGTTCGTGACGCGCTATACGAACGCCGCCGAACTGCTCGACATGAATGCCGACAGCGACGCGTTTGGTTTGTTCGTCCGAGATCCCGGCCTGCCGCAAGTCAATCCGCTGTTTCCGCAAAACCACCTATGGTGGGATCGCAAGACCCAGCGCGCAGTGCGTCATCACACGCCGGACGCGGAACCCGCCCTAGAGGGACGCTACACGCT
>NZ_JBAUSA010001133.1:0-2228 GCF_049581465.1 Caballeronia sp.
GCCTCAAACCATCTCGTGACTGATCCAGTCGGTCACCGACGTCCGCTTCGGCTCCCAGCCGAGCAACGCGCGTGCATGCTTGCCGCGCACACGGCTGTTTGAGCCCAGCCCATAGGATGCCATCTCGTAGCCCCATTCCTTCCTGGCTTCCTCGAGCGGCCAGTCCTGCGGCGCGCCGAGACCAAGCGCCTTGGCCATCGCCGTGGTCATTTCGAGGAACGACGCTTCTCCACTTTCGATGAAATAAAACGTGCCGGCCGGTGTCTTTTCGAGCGCGCGAGCATAAACGTCGGCGACATCGTCGATATACACGTTCGACCAGATGTTGCGGCCCGGTCCGACATGCCGCACCACGCCGCTTTTCCTTGCCTGCACCAGCAAGCGCGGCAACTGCACGCTTTTTGCCGACGGGACCGCGCCGTGGCCGTAGATCAAGGTATTGCAGAGCACGGTTGAACGCACGCCGCGCGTGGCTGCGTCGAGCACGAGATTATCGATGGCCACGCGCGGCGCCTTGTCGGCTGTCGGTTCGGGCAGCGAGTCTTCGTAATAGATCGTCTGCGTCGCTTCCCCGCCCGATGCGTCGCCAACGATGCTCGATCCGCTCGTGTGCAGCAGCGGCTTGTTCGAGCCAGCCAGTCCTTCTATGAGCGCCTCGACTGCACCGCGATGGTCGCTGTCGGCTGCGTTGATCACGCCGTCCGCTGCGCGGGCTTGTGCGATCAGCAGGTCGCGGTCATCGAGACTGCCGATCACCGGTTCGATCCCGAGTTGCTTCAATTCATCGACCTGTTCCGGGCGGCGAATGAGCCCGCTCACTGTGTGGCCGTCACGAACGAGTCGCGCCGCGATGGATCCGCCAATAAAGCCGCCTGCGCCTGTCACAAAGATTTTCATGTCCGTTGTCCTGTGTGGATGAGTCGATGCATGCAGTATCGGCGCGTTCGACTTTCTCAGAAACGGTGTTAGTCTCAAATCAATCTTGACTCAAAATCAATAATCGATAAATCGTTCGGTCGTTCAGATGAAAACCACCACGGAAGAGCTTTTGGCGTTTGTTGCCGTGATCGACAGCGGATCGATTACGGCCGCCGCCGAGACCTTGCAGCAGACCGTCTCGGGCGTTAGCCGGGCGTTGAGCCGCCTTGAGCACAAGCTCGACGCCACGCTTGTGCGTCGGACTACTCGTCGACTGCAACTGACCGACGAGGGCGAATTGTTTCTCGTGCGTGCCCGCGCGATCCTTGCTGCGATGGAAGACGCGGAGGAATCGATCGCGCGGCAACGCCAGAGGCCGGCAGGGCGTTTGCGGGTCGATGCTGCGTCGCCGTTCATGCTTCATTGCGTTGTGCCGTACGTACGGGCGTTCTCGCTTGCTTATCCGGAAATCACGCTGGAGTTGAGTAGTAACGAGCGCGTGGTCGACCTGATGGAACAGCGTGTGGATATTGCGATCCGTATTGGCGCGCTGCAGGATTCGACGCTGCATGCGCGCGCGCTCGGTAGCAGCCGGTTGCGCATCCTGGCGAGTCCGGCGTACCTAGCCGAGCATGGGGAACCGCGAACGGTGGCTGAATTGCGGCGGCATCGGCTGATTGGCTTTACGGCGCCTGAAAGTCTTAACGATTGGCCGGTGTCTCCCGATAGCATCGGGGATCGCGATGCAAGCGCGTTCGTGCGGATTGTTCCGGCGATGTCGGCGTCGAGTGGCGAAACCGTGCGTCAACTGGTGCTTGGCGGTAATGGAATCGCGTGCCTGGCGACGTTCATGACCCGGTCCGACGTGGAAGGCGGGAGGTTGCGTACGGTGATGGACGCCGCGCTGCTGGACGTAAGACAACCGATTAGCGCGGTGTTTTACCAAAGCGCGTCGATGGCGGGGAGGGCCAGGGCTTTCCTCGATTTTCTCGCTGCACGCTTAATGGTCTAAATGCCGCTACTGAGCGTGGCGCGGGGGAGTTTTTGGGCGGTGCTATTAGCGGTGAGTGTGGGGAGAGCGTTGAGTCCTTCTGCTAGCGTGGTCGTTCTGCATAAGTAGTATTTTCTTGCTTATTTCTGTTAGCCCCTATCCGGGGCGGGACTTCATTTCTTTGCAAACGGCAAACGCGCAAAGAAACGAAGTAAAGAAACGCGTTCAAACCGCGAATACCTAAGTGTCGTCGTTGCTCATTTCAGGTCTTTGGCCCGAACGTAGTACGGTCGCCACACATCAACGCTCAGTCGAACAC
>NZ_JBAUSA010001134.1:0-1566 GCF_049581465.1 Caballeronia sp.
CTGTTCGACGCGCTCGATCGCGTGCTGGCAAGCGACGTGGTGTCGCCGATCAATGTTCCTTCACACGACAATTCCGCCATGGACGGCTACGCGTTCGATAGCGCGGCGCTAGCCGGGGGTATCGAAGGCGTTCGGTTGAACGTCGTGGGTACCGCGTTCGCGGGGCGGCCGTTTGCGGAGCACATCGAGCCGACTCAATGTGTACGCACCATGACCGGCGCGCTCATTGCGGCGGGTTGCGATACGGTCGTGCCGCAAGAGTGCGTCGAGCGTATCGGCGACGCGATCAGCTTTCCGACGGCCGGCATCGTGCCGGGCGCAAACCGGCGGCTCGCTGGCGAAGACCTTTCGAAGGACCGGCCGGCGTTGCGCAAAGGCCGCGTCGTCCGGGCGTCGGATCTCGGACTACTGGCGTCGCTGGGTATCGGCGAAGTGGATGTGCAGCGACGCGTGCGTGTCGCATTTTTTTCGACCGGCGACGAGTTGCGCTCGGTTGGCGAACCGCTCGATGCCGGCTGCGTTTACGACAGCAACCGCTACACCCTGTTCGCGATGCTGCGCCGCCTGAACGTGGAGCCCGTGGATCTCGGTATTGTCCGCGACGATCGCGCTTCGCTTGAACGTGCGTTACGGCAGGCTACGCAAGAAGCCGATGTAGTGATCAGCTCCGGTGGTGTCTCCGTGGGGGATGCCGACTTTACGCGCGGTCTGATGAATTCGCTCGGCGACGTGGCGTTCTGGAAGATCGCAATGCGTCCAGGCCGCCCGCTCGCATTTGGCCGCCTGTGGTCGGGAAAACGTCCGGGCGAGGGCGAGTCGGCGTTGTTCTTCGGCTTGCCCGGCAACCCGGTTGCGGTAATGGCGACGTTTTATTTCATCGTCCGTGAAGCGCTCCTCGCCATGGCGGGTGCGACGCCGCAAGAACTCACGTTGATCCCGGCGATAAGCACCCAAGCGATCGCGAAACGCGCGGGGCGCACTGAGTTTCAGCGCGGTATAGCGAACTGCGACGCGAGCGGACGCTGGCGGGTGGCGACAACCGGACCACAAGGCTCAGGCGTTCTAAGTTCCATGAGCGAGGCCAATTGCTTCATTGTGCTCAAGCATGAAATGGGCAACATTGATGCAGGAGACAGCGTGGATGTCCTGCCGTTCGACAGCCTGATCTAACTCCAGATTCCCGTTCGACATCAAAGTTGCGGCGCCGCTATTCGCGCAAGCGGCTAGAAACCGACGTATTGAGCGCATTGCGCCGCATTGCTCCATGACTGACAAGGCTTTTCCTTCCATGAAAAAACAAATTACATTTATCGCGCCGGGTCAGACTGCCAAAGCGCTGATCCTCGTTTATCTGACCTTCAGCGTACCGATCGTGTTGCTCGGCGTGCTGGTTGCATTCTTCCGATACGGCTCAGTCGAATTCAGCACCGTCACGAGCGCCTTGCTGCTCAACGCGATACTCGGCTTCATCCTGCTCTGGATTGCGTGCCACGCGTACAACTGGGTGGCATCGCGATTTGGTGGCATTGAGATCGTGTTGTCCGACGCACCGGAGGAAGCCTGATG
>NZ_JBAUSA010001135.1:0-6190 GCF_049581465.1 Caballeronia sp.
GGATTCGATTCGGCGCAGTCGTCGTCGGATTCCATCGACATGGTCGATACCTATGCCGGCCTGCCCGCCACGGCGCTGACCGAAAGCACGTCGGACGCGCAGGAAGTGTATGTGGAAGGCATCCAGAAATGGTTCGAAGTGCGCCGCCAGTACATTCAATGGGTAGATGGGCATCTGGCGCAGATGCAGATTGCCACCGACATCACCACGCGCAAGCAAGCGCAGGAACTGGCCGACCAGCAGGAAGAGAAACTGCAATTCACGAGCCGCCTGATGACCATGGGCGAAATGGCGTCGTCGCTTGCACATGAACTGAATCAACCGCTCGCCGCTATCAATAATTACGCGTCGGGTTGCGTCGCGTTGGTGAAATCGGGCCGCATGACGCAGGACGCGCTGTTGCCTGTGCTCGAAAAGACGGCGCAGCAAGCCGTGCGGGCCGGGATGATCATCAAGCGCATCCGCGAATTCGTAAAGCGCAGCGAGCCGAAACGCCAGCCCACGCGCGTGGCGGATATCGTCGCCGATGCAGTCGGGCTTGCCGAAATCGAAGCGCGCAAACGCAAGATCCGCATCGTGACTGAGATCCGTTCGCGCATGCCGGTGATCCACGTGGACCCGGTGCTGATCGAACAGGTGCTCGTGAACCTGCTGAAGAACGCAGCCGAAGCCATGCACGACGCGAAACCGGCCGCGGTCGACCCCGTGATCCGCATCATGGTGCTGCGCGAAGGCGGCTCGGTGTGCATCAGCGTGGTGGATACCGGCCCAGGCGTTGACGAAGCCACGGCCGAGCGCCTCTTCGAACCGTTTTACAGCACCAAGTCCGACGGCATGGGCATGGGGTTGAACATTTGCCGTTCGATTATCGAATCGCACCGTGGGCGGCTGTGGGTCGTGAATAACGTCGATTCGGGCGGTCACGTCACGGGCGCCACGTTCCATTGCAGCCTTCCAATTGGAGAATCCGACGGTCCGGGCAACGGCGGGCAAGAGGTTCTCAATCATCAATCTACACAACAAACCGTTACGGGAGAGCTATGAGCACAGTCACCACTCAGGAAACCGTCTTTGTCGTCGACGACGACGAGGCCGTGCGTGATTCTTTGCGTTGGCTGCTTGAAGCCAATGGCTACCGCGTCTCGTGCTTTGCGAGCGCGGAAGCGTACCTCGATGCCTACCTCCCGATCGCCCATTCAGGCGCGATCTCGTGCCTGATCCTGGACGTGCGGATGTCGGGCATGAGTGGTCTGGAGTTGCAGGAACGGCTGATCGCAGAGAATTCGTTGCTGCCGATCATCTTCGTGACGGGTCATGGCGATGTTCCCATGGCCGTGTCGACGATGAAAAAGGGCGCGATGGACTTCATCGAAAAGCCGTTTGACGAAGCCGAGTTGCGCAAGCTTGTTGAGCGCATGCTCGACAAGGCTCGTACCGAAAGTTCCAGCGTGCAGCAGCAACGCGCGGCTGCCGAGCGTCTTGGCAAGTTGACGGCGCGGGAGCATCAGGTATTGGAGCGGATTATCGCGGGGCGCTTGAACAAGCAAATCGCCGATGATCTGGGCATCAGTATCAAGACGGTGGAAGCGCATCGCGCGAATATCATGGAGAAGCTTTCCGTGAATACGGTAGCCGATTTGTTGAGACTTGCGCTTTCGAATAAGCCCGCGCTGCACGCGCAGTAAGGTTTTTTGGGGTTCTGCTGGCGGCGTGTGTGGGGGCGAGGGTCGAAGTCCCACACACACCGCCAGCACCCCGCCTCGCCCTCCCTGCCTCCCCCATCACGCTATAATTCGAACCCAACCGCGAAGCCGCGCGCCGGGCGCCCCTGGCGTTCCGCCCGCGCCCCCGCGCCTCATCAAAAAAGCGGGCTTTCTCCCGCCAGAACCGACCTATGACTGCGCAACTCATCGACGGCACCGCCCTCTCCAAAACCCTTCGCGCCGATGTCGCCACCCGCGCCGCCGCCCTGAGCGCCCGCGGCCAGCAACCCGGTCTCGCAGTCGTGCTCGTCGGCGAAAATCCGGCTAGCGAGGTCTACGTGCGCAACAAGGTGAAGGCGTGCCTCGACAATGGCCTGCATTCCGTGTTCGACCGTTTTCCCGCGACGCTGACTGAAAGCGAATTGCTGGCGCGTATCGACGACCTGAACAACGATCCGAACGTCCACGGCATTCTCGTGCAATTGCCGCTGCCAAAACACATCGATAGCCACAAGGTCATCGAAGCGATCTCGCCAGCGAAGGACGTCGACGGTTTCAGCGTGGAAAACGCCGGCGCGCTGATGACGGGCAAGCCGCTCTTTCGCCCCTGCACGCCGTACGGCGTCATGAAGATGTTCGAAGCGCACGGCATCGCGCTCGAAGGCGCGAACGCGGTCGTGATCGGACGCTCGAATATCGTCGGAAAGCCGATGGCAATGCTGCTGATCGAAGCCGGGGCAACTGTCACCGTCGCGAACAGCAAGACGCGCAATCTCGCCACGCACACACGAGCAGCAGATATCGTGGTGGTCGCCACGGGCCGGCGCAATATGCTCACGGCGGACATGGTAAAGCCAGGCGCAACCGTGATCGATGTCGGCATGAATCGCGACGATCAGGGCAAGCTCTGCGGCGACGTGGATTTCGCAGGCGTCAAGGAAGTGGCCGGCTTCATCACGCCGGTGCCCGGCGGCGTCGGTCCCATGACCATCACCATGCTACTGGTCAATACCATCGAAGCAGCCGAACGGGCAATGCTCCAGGATAGCGGCGCCGCCTGACGGAGGTTGCCGGAGGTGGGGCGCCCGGCCGCGGCGCTCATTGATCGACACGTCGACAATCAATCGCGTCCGTAGTCACAATCGATTTGTGAATCGCCGGTGTCGCCCCAATAATGAAGTTCCAGCCATTCAATCCGAGACCGGGAGAGTCATGTCCAGTTCGACACCATCGAATATCGCGAACCCAGCCAACCCGCTGCTCGATTTCTCCGATTTACCCCGCTTCGGGGACATCTTGCCGGAACACGTTACGCCTGCACTCGACGTCCTGCTCGCCGATGCAAAAGCCGCCGTCGATCACGCCAGCGCACCCGATACGCCCGCCACATGGACGGATATCGTGGAAAGCGTGGAGCGCGCGAGCGAACGGCTTTCGCGTGCGTGGGGCGTAATCGGCCATTTGAATTCAGTCGCCGATACCCCCGAACTTCGCGCCGCTCACGCCGAGAACCTGCCGCGCGTGACCGAATTCTCCGCGAGCGTCGGGCAAAATCTGGCGCTCTATGAGAAGTACAAGGCGATCGCGGCAAGCGAAGCGCATGCGTCGCTGAGCGCGGAACAGAAGCAGATGCTGAGCAACGAGCTGCGCGGCTTCCGCTTGTCGGGTGCCGAATTGCCCGAAGACCTCAAGCCGCGTTTCGCGCGCGTCCAGGAAGAACAGGCGGCGCTATCGAAGGCATTCTCCGACCACGTTCTCGATGCCACCAACGCGTTTTCGCACTTGATCACCGTGGAAAGCCAGCTCGCGGGCTTGCCGGAAGACGCGATCGAAGCGGCGAGCGAAGCCGCTCAGAGAGACGGCGTCGAGGGCTGGAAATTCACGCTGCATTTCCCGTCTTACTTTCCGGTGATGCAATACGCCGAGTATCGGCCCCTGCGTGAAGCGATGTATCGCGCGTACGTGACGCGGGCGTCGGAACTGGGCCCGAATTACGGAGATGGAAAGCCCGAATGGGACAACACGGCAAACGTCGTGGAGCAATTGAAGCTGCGTGCCGAAGAAGCGCATGCACTCGGGTATCGGAATTTTGCGGAGGTTTCGCTCGCGCCGAAGATGGCCGAATCGCCCGCACAGGTCATTTCGTTCCTCGAAGATCTCGCGGTGCGCGCACGGCCGCACGCGGAGAACGACTGGATGGAGTTGCGCGCGTTCGCCGCGACCGAGTTGGGCATGCCCGAGTTGCAACCGTGGGATACCACCTTCGCCGCCGAGCGTTTGCGCCAGCAACGCTATTCGTTCTCGGAAAATGAATTGAAGCAATACTTCCCGCAGGAAGTGGTGCTCAAGGGATTGTTCAAGGTCACCGAGACGCTTTTCGGCGTATCGATTCGCCCTGATCAAACCGCCGTCTGGAATCCGGACGTGCGCTTTTTTCGCGTCGACAACAAGGATGGCTCGCTGGTCGCCCAGTTCTACCTCGACCTGTACGCGCGCGAAGGCAAACGCGGGGGCGCCTGGATGGACGACGCCCGCTCGCGCCACAAACGCAGCGAAGGCGGCGTGCAAACGCCCGTCGCGTATCTGACGTGCAACTTTTCCGCGCCGGTTGGCGGCAAGCCTGCATGCTTTACGCACGATGAAGTCATCACGCTTTTCCACGAGTTCGGCCACGGCTTGCATCACATGCTGACACGCGTCGACGAACTGGGGGTATCGGGGATCAACGGCGTGGAATGGGACGCGGTTGAATTGCCGTCGCAGTTCATGGAGAACTTCTGCTGGGAGTGGGACGTGCTCACCGACATGTCCGGTCACGTCGATACCGGCGCAACCCTGCCGCGCGATCTCTTCGACAAGATGCTCGCCGCAAAGAACTTCCAAAGCGGACTCGGCACGTTGCGCCAGATCGTGCTGTCCATGTTCGATATCACGCTTCACAGCAGTTACGATCCGGCCGGCGCGACCAACGTCAACGACTTCGCCCGCGAAATCAACGAGCGCTTCCACGTCGTTCCGCAAGCACCGTTCTCGCGCTGGACCAACACGTTCACTCACGTTTTCGCCGGCGGTTACGCGGCCGGCTATTACAGCTACAAGTGGGCGGAAGTGTTGTCGGCGGACGCGTATGCGGCGTTCGAGGAAGCCGCCAAGCTGGCGAATGGTTCCGTGCTCGATCAGGCAACGGGCACTCGGTATCGGACGGAGATCCTGGAGGTGGGCGGCAGCCGGCCCGCGATGGATTCGTTCAAGGCATTCCGTGGCCGCGAGCCCAATATCGACGCGCTGTTGCGGCATAACGGGATGTCGCCGGAAGCGGCGCACTGATTGCACGGCCGGCACCGGTGAACGCGCTGCTCGCGTTAGGCGAACTGATTAAGGCGTTGATCGATCTGATTCGATGAAACGGCGGGGCCGGGTCGTGCGTTAGGGCATGCAGAGGCTGTTCGACGTTAGACATGCAGAGGCCGTTCCAGCTCACGCCGGAACGGCCTTTCGTTTTGTGCTCACCGATCCAGCCGGAAATTCACCTCGTCGGGCCGTCCTTCGAGGCTGAGCGTCGCGCGCATCGAGGGCGCCCGGCTTATGACCTTTCCCCGCCGAATCACGGCCGTACGCGCCGCCCTCAAGCGAATCGCCTCGACAGGATCGCGCGCGTCCAGCACCACACAATCGGCGTTGCAACCCACCGCGATGCCATATCCTTCGATACCCAAGATCTTCGCCGGTGTCGTGGTCACGGCATCGAACGCCTGCCGCATAGCTTCGATCCCCGTCATCTGCGCCACGTGCAAGCCCATGTGCGCCACCTCCAGCATGTCGCCCGAACCCAGGCTGTACCACGGGTCCATCACGCAATCGTGGCCGAACGCGACATCGACGCCCGCTGCGAGCAACTCCGGCACGCGGGTCATGCCTCGGCGCTTCGGATAAGTATCGGCGCGGCCTTGCAGCGTTATGTTGATCAGCGGATTTGCAATCGCGGCCACGCCAGATTCGCGGATCAGCGGAATCAGCTTGCTCACGTAGTAGTTGTCCATGGAATGCATCGACGTCAGGTGCGAGCCGGTCACGCGTCCCTGCATTCCCAGCCGATGTGTTTCGGCCGCAAGCGTCTCGATATGTCGCGACATCGGATCATCGGATTCATCACAGTGCATGTCCACGCGCAGGCCCTTTTCCGCGGCGAATTCGCACAGAAGACGCACGGACTCGGCGCCGTCGGCCATCGTGCGTTCGAAGTGCGGAATCCCGCCGACCACATCGACACCCATCGAAATCGCGTGCTTCAGGTTATCGAACGCGCCCTTGCTGCGCAAAATGCCGTCCTGCGGAAACGCAACGAGTTGCAGGTCGAGGTAAGGCTTCACGCGCCGCTTCACTTCGAGCAGCGCCTCGACGGCCAGCAGGCGCGGATCGCAGACGTCCACGTGCGAGCGAATCGCGAGCAAGCCACGCGCGACGGCCCAGTCGCAATACTGCATCGC
>NZ_JBAUSA010001136.1:0-3557 GCF_049581465.1 Caballeronia sp.
GTAGGTGACCGTGTGACCTACACCGGCGCGTACAACACGCTGGGCGCCTACTGCACGGAGCGCGTGATTGACGCGGCTCCCTTGATCAAACTGCCTCACGACATCTCTTTCGAGACCGCCGCGGCCATGACCATGCGGGGGCTGACCGCGTCCTACCTCATGCGGCGCATCTACGCCTTCAACGCGGGCGACACCGTCCTGCTGCACGCAGCTGCCGGGGGCGTCGGCCTCATCGTGTCGCAATGGGCAAAGCTGCTCGGGCTGACGGTCATCGGTACTGTATCGAACGACGCCAAGGCGGAAGTCGCGCGGGCACATGGCTGCGAACACGTCATCGATTACAGCCGGGAAGACGTGGCAAAGCGCGTGCGCGAGTTGACCGACGGCGTCGGTGTCAATGTCGTGTTCGATAGCGTCGGCAAGGACACCTTCGAGGCCTCGCTTGATTCCCTCAAGCGCAGGGGCCTGATGGTGTGCGTCGGCACTGCTTCGGGCCCGATCCCGCCGTTCAATCCGCAAGTGCTCGCGCATAAGGGATCGCTCTACCTCACCCGTCCGGCGCTGGCCGACTACATCGCGGACCCCGCCGAAAAAGCCGAACTCGCGGCGGATCTCTTCGGCCATGTGGCAGCCGGTCGCATTCAAATCGAAATCAACCAGAAGTACGCCCTCGAAGACGCCGTCCAGGCCCACCGCGACCTGGAATCGCGCAAGACGACCGGCTCGTCCGTCTTCGTGCTGGAACAGTAAGACGAGGAATACCGAAGCTATGCGTATCGAACAACTCACTCATGCCATTGGCGCGGAACTGACGGGTGTCAAGCTGGCCGACGCCCTCCACGATGCTGGCCTCTTTGCGGAGATCCGGGCAGCCCTGCTCCAATATCGCGTGGTATTCCTGCGCGACCAGGACTTCACCCGTGCCGAGCACGTGGCCTTCGCCCGTCGCTTCGGCGAGCTCGAAGGGCATCCTGTCGTGCAAAGCGATCCCGAGAATCCAGGGCTGGCGCGGATCTACCGCACGCCGGACCAGCCGAACGACCGCTACGAGAACGCGTGGCACTCTGATGCCACGTGGCGCGAAGCACCGCCGTTCGGCGCGGTGCTTCGCTGCGTGGAATGCCCACCCGTCGGCGGCGACACGATGTGGGCGAACATGGTGCTGGCGTACGAGAAGCTGCCCGAGCACATCAAAAGCGAGATTGCCGACCTGCGCGCGCGCCACAGCATTGAGGCCACTTTCGGGGCCATCATGCCCATCGAGAAGCGCCTTGCGCTCAAGGCGCAGTTTCCCGATGCGGAGCACCCAGTGGTCCGGACCCACGCAGAAACGGGCGAAAAGATCCTGTATGTGAACGTCTTTACCACGCACTTCACCAATTTCCATACGCCGGCGCGCGTGCGTTATGGCCAGGACGCCAATCCCGGCGCGGCCGACCTGCTGCGTTACCTGGTCAGCCAGGCCGCGATACCAGAATACCAGGTGCGCTGGCGCTGGAAACCCAACAGCGTAGCGATCTGGGACAACAGCGCCACCCAGCATTACGCAGTGATGGACTATCCCCCAAGCCATCGAAAAATGGAGCGCGCCGGCATCATTGGCAGCAAACCATTCTGAGTTATCCCGAAGAACAAGAAATACATGTCAACAACGAGCAACGGCGCCCACACGCTTTCAGGGAGGCAGGCGCCGGCCATGTCGCTGGCCAGCATGCTGCGCACGCTTCACGCTTAAAGGTCCTTATGTCACGCCAGATACCCGTCGCATTGGTCGACGAACTCGCCCCCGGCCAGCGCAAGCTGCTGTTTGTCGAGGGCCGCAGCCTCGTCATGTTCAACATCGGCGGCGAGCTTGTCGCCATCGACAACTCCTGCCCGCACAACGGGGCTGCATTGTCGAGCGGCCAGCTTGAGGGCAGCGTTCTGCGCTGTCCAGCACATGGTCTGCGTTTCGACCTCCTGGCAGGCGACCAGCCTGACGGCGGCAAGCTTTGCGTGCACACCTTTCCCGTTCATACAACGGGCGACAAGGTAATGCTTGTGCTTGGAACACCCTGAGCCGGTGCCTGCCGAGAACATTCGTTCTGCAGAGCACCCCGAAAACGATCACCGCGCAGCAGCGTGATTACGCCGCTGCCGCCGAACACTACGTCCTTCTGGAGATGCCAAAAATGGGACTCATGATGCAGCAGCCTCTGCTGATTTCTTCGCTGCTTCGCCATGCGGAGCGCCACCATGGCGAGCAACTGGTGGTATCGCGTCGCGTTGAAGGCGACATTCATCGCTATACCTACCGCGATATGGCGTCGCGCAGCCGCCGGATGGCCAGGGCACTGGGCACGCTGGGTATGGAGCCCGGTGTGCGAGTGGGCACCCTGGCCTGGAACGGATACCGCCATCTGGAGCTGTACTACGCCGTCTCCGGCTGCGGTGCTGTGCTGCACACGCTCAATCCGCGCCTGCACCCCGATCAGCTGGTCTGGATCGCCGAGAACGCGCAGGACAAGGTGCTTTGCTTCGACCTGAATTTCCTGCCGCTGATCGAAACGGTTGCGCCCCGCCTGCCGGGGATCGGCGCCTTCGTGCTGATGACCGACCGCGCGCACATGCCAGCACAGACCAGCATCCCCAACCTGCTCTGCTATGAAGACCTGATGGCGGCGCAGGACGATGCGTTCGACTGGCCCGAGTTCGACGAATGCACGGCGTCTTCGCTGTGCTACACAAGCGGCACGACGGGGAATCCGAAGGGCGTTCTCTACAGCCACCGCTCGACCCTCCTGCACACCTACGCTTCGGCGCTGCCGGACGCCCTCAATCTGTCCGCGCGCGACACCATCCTTCCCGTCGTGCCGATGTTCCACGTCAACGCGTGGGGCTTGCCGTACTCCGCGTGCATGGTCGGCGCAAAGCTCGTCTTGCCCGGGCCCGCCCTGGACGGCGCCTCCCTGTACGAACTCTTCGAGTCAGAAGGCGTGACGCTGTCCGCTGGCGTCCCGACGGTTTGGCAGGGCCTGCTCGCGCATACGCAGGGCAACGGCCTGCGCTTCTCCAGCATGAACCGCACGATCATCGGCGGCTCGGCCTGTCCGCCCGCCATGATGGAGGCATTCGAGGACCAATACGGCGTGCGGGTCCTTCACGTCTGGGGCATGACCGAACTCAGCCCGCTGGGCACCGTAGGTGTGCTCAAGACCGGGCAACTCGCCTGGACCATGCCTCAGCAGCGCGCTGTGCGATCCAAGCAGGGCCGTGCGTTGTTCGGTATCGACATGAAGATCGTCGACGCGCAAGGCAGTGAACTGCCGTGGGACGGAGAGACGTCCGGTGACCTGCTCGTACGTGGCCCATGGGTGCTCTCGTCATACGTCAATGGCGAAGGCGACAGCCCGCTCGTCATGAGCGAAGGCAAGGGCTGGTTCCCGACCGGCGACGTGGCCACCATCGATCCTGCCGGCTTTATGAACATCACCGACCGCAGCAAGGACGTCATCAAGTCCGGGGGCGAGTGGATTGGTTCCATTGACCTCGAGAACATCGCCGTGGCACACCCGGAC
>NZ_JBAUSA010001137.1:0-8771 GCF_049581465.1 Caballeronia sp.
ATCTCGCCATCAAGCATCTGGCGATCGACCAGGGGCGCATCAATTTCGACGACCGGTTGATGTCGCAGCCCACCACGCTCGGGCTGACCGACCTGACCGTGACGCTCGATGATTTTTCCACCCTCGCGAAGCCCCCGGCGCGCTACACGCTCAAGACGGCATTCGAGCATGGCGGCGCGCTCGCAGTGTCGGGCAAATTCACTCTGTCCGGCCAGCACGCCGACGCCACGCTCGCCCTGAGCGACCTCTCGCTGCCGACATTGCAGCCCTACGTGGCGAACGCGGTGGCCGCGCGTGTCGACGATGGGTCGCTCGGTGCCAATTTGCCGCTGCAAGTGGACTGGTCCAGACCGCAAGCGTCGATCGTGGTCGGCGCGGGCAGTGTCACCTTGAAGTCACTCAAGCTCGTGCCGAATGGGAACACAAGCGGGAACGCGAACGCGGCGCCGATCGCGTTGGCAACAGCTGACGTCCGCATCCAGAAAATCGACGTGGCCGGGCGCACGGCGGCGCTCGACAGCGTGGTGCTCAACGGACTTTCCGTCGATGCCAAACGCCTGAAGGACGGCACAATCGATCTTGCGGCGCTCGCCGGGCCGCACGAGACCGCGCCGGAAGCCAGCGCCACGCACAAGGTGCAAAAGGCGAACGAGGCCGGTCCGGCCTGGCGCTATGAGATTGCGCAGATTTCACTTAACGACGGCAGCGTCGGTTTCATCGACGACAGCATGCCTAAGCCGGTGAGCTTGCGCATCGCTCCGCTGCAAATCGGCGTGCAGCACGTATCGGACGACCTGACGAAGCCGCTTGCCATCGACGGGAAATTAACCCTCAACGGCAAGGGTGCGATGGGCGTGAACGGCACCTTGACGGTGAAGCCGTTGAGTCTCGCGCTTCATCTCGATGCAAACCAGCTCGACGCGTCCGCATTCGAGCCGTATTTCGGCAACAAACTAAACGCGTCGATCGCCAGCGCGGCGTTGAGCGCGAACGGCGATGCGTCGCTGGCGGGCGAGGGGCGCACGCTCAAGGCGGGTTACAAAGGCGATGTGTCGTTATCGGATGTGCGGCTGGTGGATAGGGTGAGTTCGCAACGGCTGGCCGGCTGGAAGCTGCTTGGCTTGAGCAAAGTCAAAGCAAGTTATGACGCGAAAGGCGCGGACGTTGAGGCGGCACGCGTCACGTTTGCAAATTTCTACGGCCGCGTCCTGCTCGATTCCCAAGGCAAGCTCAATCTGCGCGACATCGTCGTAAAGGACAAGGGACCGGTTCAAGCCGCAGCCGCCACGCCGGCGCCCAAAGAGGCCGCCACGCCCGCTGCTTCCACCGCACCGAAAGCCGCCTCGTCCATCAATTTTCGCTTCGGCCAGCTCGTGCTGCAAAACGGCAGCGTGACCTACGCCGACAACTTCATCAAGCCGAATTTCTCCGCCGACCTGGTGGGAATCACGGGAACGATCGGCGCGTTCGGCACACATTCGACCACGCCCGCGCCCGTCGATGTCGCCGCGAAACTGGCGGCGAATGGGCCGGTGTCCATCAAGGGCACGGTGAATCCGCTCATCGACAAGCCGTCGCTCGATTTGACGGCCAGCGCGCACGACGTGGAGTTGCCGAACATCTCGCCGTACTCGGCCAAATACGCCGGCTATCCGATCACGAAAGGCAAGTTGAATGTGGACCTGCACTACATGCTCGCCGACGAAAAGCTCACCGCGAACAATCACTTGTTCATCGACCAGCTCACGTTCGGCGATCACGTCGAGAACACCACAGCGACGAAGTTGCCGGTGCGCCTCGCGGTGTCGCTGCTCAAAAATTCGCGCGGCGAAATTGACGTCAACATCCCGATCTCCGGGTCGCTGTCGAACCCTGAATTCTCCATTGGCGCACTGGTCTGGCAAGCCGTGCTGCACTTGATCGAGCGCGCCGTGACGGCGCCGTTCTCGCTGCTGGCGAATGCGTTCGGCGGCAAGGGTGGCGAGGAACTGGGCTACGTGGAGTTCGATCCGGGCTCGGCCGTTCTCAGCGACGCCGCCACGCAAAAGCTCGACGCCATCGCGAAGGCGTTGGCCGACAAGCCGTCGGTCGAGCTCGACATCTCGGCGCGGGTGGATCCGGCCATCGACGGACCCGGTCTGCGCGCGGCTTACGTCGACCGTCAGGTGCGTCTCGCGAAAATGAAGGATTCCGGCGACGACAATCCGACCGTGAATCCGTCGAGCGTTCCCGTTTCCGCCGATGAATACAGCAAGCTCTTGACCAAGGCGTACAAGAGCGCGGATTTCAAGAAGCCGACCAATTTCGTCGGCCTGACCAAGACCGTGTCCGATGCCGACATGAAGCAAGCGCTTGCAGACAACGCACCCGTGGACCAGGCGGCGCTCAACACGCTGGCACAGAAGAGAGCGACGGCGGTACAACAGTATCTGGAGGGCAAGATAGACAGCAAACGCATCTTTATTGTGGCCCCGCATCTCAATGCCGACGGCATAACCGACAAGGGCGCTACAACCCGCGTCGATTTCGGGTTGAAGTAGCCGCAGCGCGGCCCGGCGCGCGGGGTCGGCACGGGCTATGCCGCGCATTCGCGGGTCCCGTCGCACGTTCTGACTTCGGCATTCTTACGAATACCGCGCTACACTCATCTTAATAAAGCGGCGATGCGGACCGGCTCCCCGGACGGGGCGTGGAAACGGTGCCAATGGTTGTAATCGTCACACCTATTACGGCGCGCACGACACGCATAGCGGCCGCAATTTCGTGGGTTCTCGTGACACGAGAGAAACCCGCAAAGCTTGTCTGAAGGAGCCACTGCGTCGGACGCACATTTGCCTTCGTCGCACGGCATGCTGGAACCTGTTGGCGCTCGTCGGCAACTCGTTGGCAAGTTTAAGCAACCCACATCCGAACCCAGCGCTGCAACCTTGCAGGAGAAACTCATGCTGCTGCATGAACTGGCCGACCGGTATGGTGCGGCAATTGTATTTTGCAATGTGCTGGGCTCCGCGCTCGGCCTCCCCGTGCCCGCCATGCCGACGCTGATCGTGGTGGGCGGATCGGTCGCCATGATGGGCCATATGGGCCAGCCCCTGATCCCGCATCTCGTGCTGATGCTGGGCGTCGCCGTGGTGGGCGGCGTGCTCGGCGATTTCGTCTGGTTCCAGGGCGGGCGGCGCTACGGCGATCGCACGCTCAAGACAATCTGCAAGCTGTCGCTGTCGCGCGATACATGCGTCAAGAAAACCGAGCGGTTCTTCGGCCGCTGGGGTGTTCGCGTGCTGCTCGTCGCCAAGTTCATTCCGGGTTTGTCGCTTGTGTCCGTGCCGCTTGCCGGCGCCATGGGCGTACGCGCACGTTCGTTCATCGCGCATGACGGCCTGGGGGTGGCGCTATGGGCCGCGGTGGGCCTGGCCGTTGGCGTCGTGTTCGCGGCTGAGCTCGACATGGTGTTCGCCTTCATCGCGCAACTTGGGAGGCAGGCGCTAATCGTCGTGGCGATTGCGCTGGCCTTGTACGTGGCGTATCGCTACTGGCGCCGGACGATGCTGATGAAGACCCTGGAGACCGCGCGCATCACCGTTGGCGAACTCTACGCGCTGATGGAAAACGAACCGGTGCCCGCCATCTTCGATATCCGGTCGAGCGAAAAGCGCATGCTCGATCCTTTTGTGATTCCCGGCACCGTTTTCGCCGATGAGCGGGAGTTGCAGAAGATCGTGCAGGATTACGACCCGGACCGCAAGCTGGTCATTTACTGTTCCTGTCCGAACGAGGTATCGGCGGCGTGGATGGCGAAGGCCTTGCGCAATGCCGGCTTCAAGGACGTGATGCCGCTCACCGGCGGTCTCGACGCCTGGCGTCTCGCCGGCCTCGAACTCAAGCCGCTCACCGAGTTCGGCGGCGCGCGCGAAGACCTCGGCGAAATGGCCGCCATGTGCCCGTGGCCGGTCAAGGCATCGGCCGGGAGTAAGAACGCCGGTCAAAACGTCTTGCACGACGCTGTATTTCTGCATGGGGACCGTCACGCATGAGTACTACGCCGGAAGACCCGCAGCACGACTGGAGGATCCATTCGATGCCCGTGGCGCAGGAAGATCTCAATTCGATCACGAATGAAGGTAGTGCCGCTGATGCGGGGCCGTCCGAGCGCGCAGACGCACCGTTTTCACCTCTCGAAAGCCGCGTTCACCAGATGCATCCCCGTCTCAGCGATGACGAGATCGAGCGCATGCGGCGCTTTGGGATCGTGAAGCACTTTCGTACGGGCGAGTTGATGTTCGAGACCGGTGTTCGGAGTCCGGGCATGTTCGTGGTCCTCCAGGGGCGGATTCGGATTACGCGGCGTGACGGCCTAGGCCACGTGAACGTGGTCGTGGAGCACAAGCCGGGCCATTTCGTGGCGGAAGTCGGCCAGTTGTCGGGCAAGCCCGCTCTCGTCGACGGACACGCAATGGAAGACGTGGAAGCGATCGTCATCGCCCCGGACCGTCTGCGCGCGTTGCTCGTGGCCGAGGCGGAACTGGGCGAGCGGATCATGCGCTCGCTGATCCTGCGGCGCGTCGGGCTGATCGAGAAAGGCAGCGGTCCGGTTCTCGTGGGAAAGTCCGACGATGCCCGGCTCGTCTCGCTGCAAGGGTTCCTCAGCCGCAACGGTTATCCGCATACCGTGATGAACGCAGCGACCGACCCCGAGGCGATTGCGTTACTTGAACGCATGACCACGTCGAAGGCCGACTTTCCGCTGGTGATCTGCCCGGACGGCACGATCCTGCGCGCCCCCGATGAAAACCAGTTGGCGTCCCTGCTCGGCTGGTTGCCGGAATTCGATCCGGCTCATATCTACGATGTAGCAGTTGTTGGCGCCGGGCCGGCGGGACTGGCGACGGCCGTGTATGCGGCGTCGGAGGGATTGTCGGTGGCGGTGTTCGACTGCCGCGCGCCGGGTGGCCAGGCGGGCGCGAGTTCGCGGATCGAAAACTATCTCGGCTTTCCGACCGGTATCTCGGGTCAGGCGCTCGCTGGACGGGCGTTTGTCCAGGCGCAGAAGTTCGGCGCGCACATCGCGATTCCGACCCAAATCAAGGCGCTCCATTGCGATTGCACGCCGATCCAGATTGAGTTGATGAACGGCACGCGCGTCTCGTCGCATACGGTTGTGATCGCGACGGGCGCGGCGTATCGGCGGCCGGCAATCGAGGGGCTCGAAAAGTTTGAAGGACGTAGCACGTACTACTGGGCGTCACCGGTCGAGGCGAAGCTGTGCAAAGGGGCCCAAGTCGCGCTGGTGGGCGGTGGCAACTCGGCGGGACAGGCCGCGGTCTATCTCGCGTCGCACGCTTCGCATGTGCACGTGCTGATACGCGGCCCCGGGCTCGCGGCGAGCATGTCGAAGTATCTGGTGGACCGGATTGCGTCCTTGTCCAACGTGACGCTTCATACGCATACCGCGATCGCGTCGCTGGAAGGCGATGGGCGTACCTTGACCCGTTTGCATTGCAAGACACCCGAGGGCCCGCTCGCGCTCGATGTGTGCCATCTGTTCATGTTCACGGGCGCCGATCCGAATACGGCATGGCTCAAGGGTTGCAACGTCAGCACGGACAGCAAGGGCTTTGTATTGACCGGACCGGCCGCCAATGGCTGTCGCGGGGACAATGCGCCGAGCCTGGAAACGAGCGTGCCGGGCGTGTTTGCGATTGGCGACGTGCGGGCTGCATCGACCAAACGTGTGGCTGCGGCGGTGGGAGAGGGCGCGGCCGTCGTGTCTCAGATTCACGGCTTGCTGGCAATGCGCCAGGAACTCGCGCTCAATGCCGGCGCGGTGGAATAACGGCTTGACCGGGGGCGGCGGCGAACAGGAGCGTGAACTCGATCCAGCCGTCCGTCGAACAGGTTGCCGATGCCGTGCCGCCGTGGCGTTTCATGATCGCTTGCACGATCGATAGTCCGAGTCCGCTCGATTCCGTGAATTCGCTGCGCGCTGCGTCGCCGCGATAAAACCGGTCGAACAGGCGTTCGAGTTGCTCGGGCGCAACCGGCTTGCCCTGGTTGCCGATGACGAGTTGCGCCGCACCGCTTGCATCTTCGTGCCCGTCTAGCCGGATCACCGTGCCGGGTTGCGCATAGCGCACCGCGTTCACCACGACATTGCTGATGGCGCGCCGGCTCATGATGGCGTTGGCGAACATCTCTCCGCTGGCTTCTACTTCGAAGCGCAGATTGCGTTCATCGGCGATGCCTTCGAAATACGTCGCAATGGTTTCCAGTTGTTCCTGGATATTCAACGTGGAGCGCTCATCCTGTTGCCGCTCGTGATCGGCTTGCGCCAGGAACAGGATGTTTTGTGCGATGCGCCCAAGCCGTTCCAGTTCCTCCAGATTCGATTCCAGAACGGATTTGTATTCGGTCTCGCTTCGTGCATGCGCGAGCGTGACCTGAGTCTGTCCGATCAGGACGCCGATCGGTGTACGCACCTCATGCGCGAGATCGGCAGAAAACTGGACAAGCCGCTCATAGCCGCTCGACAAGCGGTCAAGCATCGCGTTAAACGAAGCGGCGAGGCTTTGCAGTTCGGTCGGCGCGTTCTTGACGTCGAGTCGTTCGGACAACGTATCAGGGGTGATGTCGGCGGCTTTATCGGCCATTTTTCGCAAGGGCATGAGGCCGCGGCTCGATACCCACCAGGCGAGCAACGCCGTGATCAGCACCGCGCTTACCACGGTGATCCACACGCGCACGAGATACGCCGACAACACGTGCGCCTCCTGCGTCATCACGTGCGCCGCGACGATCTCGACGACCTCGCCGCTATCGCCGACTTGCGCTTGCGCCGCGATCCAGCGCATGCGTACGCCGTCGGCGCGGGTTCCTTCATAGAGTGAATCCAGTCCGACCGCGCGTTGCACTGGCACGGGCACGAGCGGCGGCAGCGGCATGTGTTCCGGGTTCACGTTGATGAAGGGCGCGACGCCGGGGCGACGAAAAATGATCACGTCCTGGAAATCGCCCAGCATGGTCTCGAACAGACGCGGCCGCGCTTCGATCTCCTTGATCGTGTAGAGATCGTGCAGCAGCGAGCGGAAGTGTTCGACCCGCGCGATCAGCTGATAGTCCGCGCGTGCGGACAGCGTGGCGCTGGTTGCGTGGTACAGCGACATGCCGACCATGCTCACCACCGCGCACACGATCAGCGCGAAGAGGCACGTAATCTGGACGACCAGCGAGCGCGAGCGCCAGGGTGTGCTCAATGCGCTCAATGCGACTCCCCTGACGCGCCGAACGAATAGCCGATACTGCGAACCGTATGAATCAGCTTGATTTCGAAGGGTTGATCGAGTTTCGCGCGCAGGCGCTTGATGGCGACATCGACCACGTTGGTGTCGCTGTCAAAGTTCATGTCCCACACCTCCGACGCAATCAGCGTACGTGACAACGCTTCACCCTGACGCTTGCAAAAGAGATGCAGCAGCGCGAATTCCTTGTTCGTCAACGCGATGTCGGTTCCCTGGCGGCTCACCTTGCGGCGCAGGACATCGACATGAAGATCGGCGATTTGAAACGTGTCCGATTCGCGCACGATGCCGCGTCGAAGCAACGTGCGGATGCGCAGCACGAGTTCGGTGAACGAGAACGGCTTGACGAGGTAGTCGTCCGCGCCGAGTTCGAGGCCGTGAATGCGGTCGCTGACATGGTCGCGCGCGGTCAGGAAAATCACCGGCAAGTCACGCTTGGCCCGCAGCGCCTGCATGATCTGCCAGCCGTCGAGACCGGGCAGCATCACGTCGAGCACGATCAGCTCGTACGGATGCGCCAGCGCCTGATGCAAGCCGTCGGCGCCATTGCGAATCAGGTCGACCTGATACCCGGACTCGGTGAGCCCCTTCTTCAGATAATCGCCGGTCTTGCGGTCGTCTTCTATCACCAGGATGGTCATTGCTGCACGTGCCCAAAGGCGGGAATCAGGAACAGTGTCCATTCTATCGACGCGCTTGCAGTGCACCGCGAAGATGACAAAAAAGTCATTGTCGTGTCATGCGCCGCTCAGAAGGGGCTGGCTAAGATGATTGCTATACGATGGCGCGTCCGATGGACACCGGACCCTGTTGCAAACCCACCCATCATCCGACGAGGCGAGTTTGACTCAACCTTCGATTCAAGCTGGTGCACCTGCCAGAATCGCTGCCACGATCCAGCCCGGCTGGGTTCGCGTCACGCACTGGCTCAACGCTTTCGCGGTAGTGATCATGGTCACGAGTGGCTGGCAGGTGTACAACGCCTCGCCGATCTTCCCGCCGCTGGTTTTTCCGGCGAGCATCACGCTGGGCGGCTGGCTTGGCGGCGCGCTTCTATGGCACTTCGCCGCGAGGTGGCTGCTCGTTGCGAACTTCCTCGCTTATGTGGTGCTGAACATTGTGTCGGGGCGTTTTCGCCGCAAGCTGTTTCCGCTCAGCTTGAAAAGCCTGATCGGCGACGTGCGCGCGGCGCTCACCGGCAAGCTCGGCCATGACGATCTTTCGCGTTACAACGCGGTGCAAAAGGCGGCGTATCTTGCGGTGATCCTGGACATTGTGATTGTGATTCTCTCTGGTCTCGCGATCTGGAAATCGGTTCAGTTTCCGTGGTTACGCGATGTCATGGGTGGCTACGACAACGCGCGCAAAGTGCACTTCTTCGCGATGAGCTTCCTGGTTGCGTTCTTCGTGGTGCACGTGGTGATGGTAGCGCTCGTCCCGCGTTCGTTGTTGCTGATGATTCGGGGTCGCTGAGCA
>NZ_JBAUSA010001138.1:0-6063 GCF_049581465.1 Caballeronia sp.
CGTAAATCGACTCATCGCGGGCCTGCTTCACGTTCGAATACGAGGGCTACATATGGATCATTAACCAGCGCTCACCAATACTCGCGATTGACCCCAACTGGCTAGCGGCGGGTGGTTTAAACATGCGACGTGCTTCGGCACATGTTTAAACCACCCGCCGCTATTCGGTCATCGCCATAGCGACACAATTCCCTCGAAAAACGACACCGCAAACGGCGCAAAAAATTTATTGCCTGTCAGGCGTCGAATCCGCTCAAGCAAACCCGATATCAGCCGACAACTATCGTAGTCGTCCTCGCGAATGGCTTCATTTTCAGCACCGCGAGTTGAGATCAAGTCGTCATTCGAAATTGGGCATAGGTCAATTGTGAAGCTTACTAGTTCTATCGCATTCAAGTTCAGCGCCGCGTCTGCTGCTGCCCTAGCCATCACGGTTCTACTGCTCACCACGGTGGGCGCATTAAACGTACGACACCAGGCCGTCGACGAGTTCGAGCAGTCCAGTCACGCCAGAATCGTCCAGGCGGATGAATCACTCGATGGAACCTTCAACGAGGTCGAACAGAACCTGACATACCTGACGCAAACGGCGCAGCTAAAAGCCGCCGATGAGAGCATCACCAATTATCTGAACCATGGCGGCCAGATGACCCCTGATGCGAATGGCGAGGTCGAGAAGACGATTTTCGCGCTGCTCAAGCAGTTCGGCGATACCCATCCCAACATGCGGTATCTGGATATCGGCACGCACTGGGGCGGCTACGTGCAGTGGCCGATCGAAAGCCTGAACGGTGAACATTACGATCCGCGGGTGAGGCCATGGTATCAACTGGCCATGACCGCCCCCGAGCGCGTCGTGCGACCCGCGCCGTATCTCAGCGCGGCCGGGGCCGGCGGCGCGATCATTTCGTTCGCGCGCGTGGTGAAGGACGGCAAGGGCGAAATCCTCGGAGCGCTCGAAGGTGATATTTCGCTCGATGACTTTGCGCGCCTCACCAGCGGTATCCGATTCGGCCAGACGGGCTATCTGCTCGTCACGGACGGCAGCGGCAGAATTCTCATCGATCCGCGTGAAAAGAAGCACGAATTCATGGACCTGAAAGGACTGGGCGGCGGGTACGAACAACTGGCCAATAGCACCGATGGACTCGTCAACATTCAGTTGGACGGCGTAGAAAATCGGGCGTTTGTCTACACTTCGCCAAAGAGCGGCTGGAAGTACTATGCGCTCGTGCCCGAGTCGGAAATGATGGCAGCGGCCAACCGGTTGACGTCGACGCTGATCGCAATCGGACTGCTGGTTCTAGTCGTTGCCGTACTGATCATCGTCGTACTGGGGCGCCGGATGACCGATCCGATTCGTCATCTGGCGAACTCGATGTATGAAATTGCAGCCGGGGACGGCGATATGACGCGACGCCTGCCGCTTGTCAGCCAGGACGAAGTGGGCGATCTGGCGAACCAGTTCAACGCCTTCGTCGAAAAACTGCGTGGTGTCCTGCTGAAGGTCATGAGCAGCAGCCGCAATCTCGAACTGGCGGCAAGTGAGGTGTCAGCGGGCAACATCGATCTATCGTCCAGAACCGAGCAACAGGCAGCGTCGATCCAGCAAACGGCAGCGAGCATGGAAGAACTTGCGGGCACCGTGCGCGGCACTGCTGACCAGGCAATGAGCGCCCATGCCGTCGCCGCCGGTGCCGTGGATACTGCCCGACGCGGCAACGATGCGGTGACCACCGCTGCGAAGACCATGAAAGTTGCGGTCGAACAATCGGGTCGCATTGTCGGTATCGTCGGCATGATCGAGGGAATCGCATTTCAGACCAACATCCTTGCGTTGAATGCTGCCGTTGAATCGGCGCGGGCGGGTGAAAGCGGTCGAGGGTTTGCAGTAGTCGCAGCCGAGGTTCGCAACCTTGCCCAGCGATCGACAAGCGCTGCAAAAGAGATCAAGACCCTGCTGGAAGTATCGGTCGAAAACGTCCAGGCCGGCGCCGAACAGGTCAATCTGGCAGGCAAGACCATTGCCGAACTGACCGAAGCCATTTCAAACGTCGCAACCATTACCAGTGAAATCGCGCATTCGGCTAACGAGCAAAGCCGTGCGATCGGCGAGGTCAATCAGGCGGTTTCCTTAATGGACCAGTCAACCCAGCAGAACGCGGCGCTGGTCGAAGAAATCGCCGCTGCATCCGAATCGCTCAGCACGCAGGGCCGTGACCTGAACGCGACAGTGGGCTTCTTTAAGCTGGGGGCGTAAGCCAGGCCGCGACGATTTGCATCACGTGGTTCGTGGGGCTCGTCGGTGATGCAAGCATCTGAACGCATAACCTTATCAATTTTCGTTCGTTCAGCTTCGGCGCCCGCGGGTATAGCGTTGAAAGTCCTGACCCTGAGGCGCAAGGCCCGAGGAACGAAGATGAGCACGATCTACGAAGAACGCCCGCAAGCAGCCGCGCTACGCGCGGTCATTGCCGAGCTGAACTATCTACGGAAAGGCGAAGGCCGCCCGGTGAGCTACATGTACGAGCCGCCGCCCGGCATACCCTGGACCTCCGGCCAGCTCGAAGCACGGCAAGTGACGATCCACGATGCCCGTGCGCTCGCGGCGGCGAGCGGACTGTCGCTGGACACGAGCGGTTTTCAACATGTAAGGCACGAAAGCGCGCTAAGCGATTTCAGCGACGAAGCCGCCATCCGCTCGACGTATTACCGCGAATCGGAACAGGTGCTGCTCAAGGCCACCGGCGCTGAGAAAGTGGTCGCGCGGTGAACTGCTGAAGAGTCTCGACGCGAGCGTGGCGTAGGCGTGGCCTAGACGCAGTTAGCGCTGAACGCCCCAACGACGCACCGTCAGAGGAGCCAATCGCAACGTAACACAAACTACAAACTCGCCATGCCTCAAGGAAACAGGCTCCTGACGTAGTTGATGGGTGCGTGGTCGGCGAGATCCCTGAGCATGACGTTACCCGTGCGCCACGCATAGTCACGCAGGTAGGCGACTCGTGCGTTAGAGCGGTCAGCTTGCACCGCTGCTTCAGCATCGCCTGGCGTGGGCAGGCCTTCACTCGTGATGTACGTCATCGGTCCCACATGCACGTAACCGCCAAGCTCGGGCGGCAATTCGGTTACGAGGTCGCAGCAGTCGACAAAGCGTGTGACCTCGACTTCTCCAAGCGTCGCCGCAAAAGCCGCGTCACCAAGACGTGGGCATCCGATGGTGATGAGATCATTCGGCCGGCACACGCTAGCAACAAGCGTTGCTATAGCGGCCCCCAGGCTATGGCCCGTCAGCACGAGCCGGGTTCGCCCGCCCTGCGTCGCCAGCACCCATGCCGTGACGGACGGGAGGACGCTGCGCGCCGCTCGCGCAAATCCTTCGTGAACATTGCCGGCGCTTTCGCTCCAGCCCGTCATGCTGGCGTCGAGGTCAGTCGCGATGTCGGTCAGTTCTTCCGGCTCTGTGCCTCGAAACGCCATGATAGCAAGACCATCTGCGGGCCTGAAAGCGCCAAAGCCGTGAGTGTCGGTCTGCTCGCCGCCGAACAGCGTGGGTGCCTCAAAGCCGACGAGGGCGAGTGCGTCCTCAACCCGCGCAAGCTCAGGTCCGCCGTCTTCGCCATGTACGTATGCGAGCCGTGCGAATTCCACGGACAGCGCGGGGATGCTGTACGCGCCGCCAGCCGCGAAGACCGTTGCCCTCAGTTGCGGGGAGTAGAGGGCATCGCGCGTCGGGTCGTAGGGGATGGTTGGCATGAGCGATCAACCGGCATAAACATTCAGGCCATCTTCGTTGACGAACGTCTCCGTCAGCGTCCCGTTGTTCAAACTCAGCAAAGCGAAGCCGTTGTGCACTCGGCCTTGGTACAAAAGGTCAACGACCGGCGTGTTCTCGTACCAGAGCACCGCCTGGTTCTCGTCCAGCCCCTGCGGAGCGCCGCAAGGTACCGCTCCGTGGCCGCAACAGCGACCCCGCATGTTTGCTTGCTGACTGTAGACAACGCCCGCGTGCAGATGACCCCAATACCACCACACGTTGTGCGGTGCGAAGAGAGGGGCAATTTGCTGCCATAGTGCGCTCTGCGTCCCGCCATCGACGGATAGTCCGTTATGGTGTGTCAGCAGGATTATTTGACGTGTCCCGGCGCTCGCGGCAAGGTTATTCAGGAACGCGCATTGCGTCGGGTCAAGATGACCGTGCTGATAGAGGCCCATCTCATCGGCATAAAAGGCGGTATCAAGTGCGATAACCATCCAGTAATCGTTCTGCATAACGAAGTAGCTCGATCCATTTTGGGCGCCGAACCTTGGGTCCGCCAACGTGGTTAAGAAGTAGCCCAGTGCGCCTGAGTACATCTCGTGATTTGAATTCAGCGTGAAAGAACCCTTCTTTCCGGAAGGCCAGACGCCCAGAAAATTGATGTTTTCCTGTTCCTCCGTTCCCGAATAGTAGACGTCGCCCAAGTGGACGGTATAGTCCGGATTAAGTTGCCTGACCGCGTTGGCGACTTTCTGAGCCGGGTCTATTTGGCGGTCGGTTCTATACCCCACGCCTGTTCCCCAATCCCCCACAATGGCAATCGTCACTTCGTTGTCGATTTGTATCGTAGGCGGGTTGTCTGGAAATTTAGCCTTCTGATCCGGCGGAAAGTGCTCCAGCCAGCAAGCTGCCGATTCCGCCCAGCGCAGATCAAGCGCCTCGTATTGCTGCGTTCCGACAAGGTCTCCTTCCTCGGACACAGTTGATGCGACCAGCCCACCGCCAGGGCCCGGTAAAGCGGTCGTATTTTCGAGGAGGCTCCTTACGTTCGCCAGAATATGATGGGTGGGTGAATTGTCACTCTCGCCCGTGACCAAATCCGTTGCCTGGTTGTGCGCCTGATCCAGCATGAGCTCAAGCGTGTTCTGTTGATCGGGCGAGGCCTTGCTTCGGAATACGGCGATGGCCTGCTGCAGGCGCACCTTCAAAGCATCCGGCGTCGGGGGAGCGTTTGAGGACATGCTTGACTCCTTTCTATCTTTTCAATATCTGATTAGCACTACAATGTAAGTGAAACAAACAGATTTAATTCAACTTGCAAGCCTGCTTCTTTGCATGAGCAACACTCTCGAATTACGCCGCGTCGCTCCTTCCATCACAACAGAATAGGCGACCGAAGCCTGAGCGTAAGGACGAGGACGGGCGTTATGTGGCTTAACAGACAGATCGCCGATGAGGTGAGCGCGGGGTTCCTGCCGCTCACCACACGCCAAACGCCACACGTCACATCATCCCGCCGTTGGCGCTCCCTGCGCTGCCAGTGCTGGATGAAGGTGCGGCGTTCGTTGCGAGCGGCTGGGCGAGACCCGCCGCTGACAGCAGCGAGACGGCGGCCGGATCAGGCATGCCATTAGCGTCGATGGCGCCTGCAGCGGTCAGTGCGCCGAGATCGCTGTCGACGCCTGCTTGCCCGACAATAAATGGCGTCGTCAGAAACGCTGGCGCCGTCAGCGTGAGCGCATAGCGCTGCTGCAGATTCGTGACGACAGCCGATTGCGCAGCCAGCACATCGGCCTCGTTTCCCAGCGCCTGTTGAAACTGTGCGCTGCTCGGGAAGCCCGCAATCAGAGTGGTCTCGTTCGTGCCGAGTTGTGAAGCGAGGTAGACGAGCATCAGCTCGGTTTCAGGCGTCGTATTGAAGGTGCCGCCGGCAAACGCCACCGAATGCAGGGTGGTGCCACCGGAGGTCACAGTGAGGATGCACGGAAGCGTGGCGTTGAACGTGATGCTGTATTTGCCGCCGCCGTCTGACAGGGCGGAGCCCGAACCTTGAGCACAACTGAAGCTGAGCATCGCGCTGGCGAGCGGGTTGCCGGTGGCAGCCGTGCCGGATAGGGTGACGTTTGGCACAACGGCTGCGCCGCCACAGTAGCCGATGCCGACGCAGACGTTTCCGCCGCATGCGGCGAGCGTTGCGAGCGAAGCCACACAAAGTGCAGCCAGCGCCGGGCGAACGAAACACGTATTGTGAGTGTTCATAACCGCCTGCCGTTGATAGAAGCAGATAAGACGACCCGTACCAC
>NZ_JBAUSA010001139.1:0-7363 GCF_049581465.1 Caballeronia sp.
CTCCGGGTGCTACCGAAGGTGCATCCACCATCCCCGCGGCTGCGGCGACCGACGCCACCGATGAAGCACAGGCCCGAAAGCGCGCGATCATCCAGGCCGCGATGGACCGGGCTCGCGCGAAAAAGGAAGAACTGGCAAAACTGGGGGCGGGGCCGAAAAACATTGAAGCGGTGAGCCCTGAAGTCCAGGCCCAGATCGATGCGGCCGAGGCACGGCGGCGGCGCATTGGCGCGACGCACGAAGACGACAGCACCAACGATAACGATGAGCCCCGACGATGAACCCCGCCAAACGCCGCGCGATCTTCGAGACCCTGCAAAGCCTCAATCCCCATCCGACGACTGAACTGGAACATGACTCCCCGTTCGAGTTGCTGATCGCCGTCATGCTGTCTGCCCAGGCCACCGACGTTTCCGTGAACAAGGCCATGCGCCGCATGTACCCGGTCGCGAACACACCGGAAAAACTGCTGGCGCTCGGCGAGGAAGGCTTGACTGAGTACATCAAGACCATCGGCTTGTATCGGACAAAGGCGAAGAATGTGCTCGCGACGTGCCGGATTCTCGTCGAACAGCATGGAGGCGCGGTGCCGGACGATCGTGAAGCCCTGGAAGCGTTGCCCGGCGTCGGCCGCAAGACCGCTAACGTGATTTTGAATACCGCGTTCGGCCATCCGACAATTGCCGTCGATACCCACATTTTTCGCGTGGCAAATCGCACCGGACTCGCGCCGGGTAAAGATGTGCGCGCGGTGGAAACGGCGCTGGAGAAGTTCGTTCCCGATGAATTCAAGCACGACGCGCATCACTGGCTGCTTTTGCACGGCCGCTATGTGTGCCGGGCACGCGTGCCGGAATGCTGGCATTGCGCGATCGAACCACTGTGCGAGTACAAGCCTAAAACGCCGGCGCCGGTGGAGTGAAAGCTCGACCGAACCCAACGCCCGCCCGGGCGAACCCCTTCAATGCAGCCTAAAATGGCGGTCTTCAAACGAATCCGCCAGTGAAGCCCTGCCATGTTCAACCCGAGCCGCGACGAAGTCCGTCAATTTTTCACCGAAACCTGGCGCAAGCAGCGCGAAGGCGGCGTTCTCACGCCGCTCGAGAGCATTGCGGCGGACTGGATCGGTGAGCATCCGGAGTATCAACAGGAGCTCTCGGATCCCGATGTCGCGCACGCCGATTACTCGCCGGATGGCGGCAAGACCAATCCGTTCTTGCACCTGTCAATGCATCTCGCCATTACGGAACAGCTCTCCATCGACCAGCCGAAAGGCATTCGGCGCGCTCACGAGCGCCTGGCCGCGCGAATGGGCTCGACGCACGACGCGCAGCACGCAATCATGGAATGTCTCGGAGAGGTGATCTGGGACGCCCAGCGCAACAACACGCCACCCGACACCGATGCGTATCTAGCGCTGATCGAACAACGGGCGTCGAAAGACTAATCGCGCGCTCGAAAGCCCCGCAAACGCCCCGCCCCAAAAGTAAACACCCCGTACGAACACGGGGTGTTTCTGTGTCGAGACCCAACCCGACAAACTATTTCTTCTGCACCAGGTCGCCCGGCAACGATTCGATATACGCCGCCAGATCCTTCAAATCACTCTGCGACAGGTTTTGCACCTGCACCGACATGATTGCGTTGCTACGCCCGAAGTTCGGATTGCCGTTGCCCATCTGATACTGGCGCAACGCCCAATAAATGTAATCGGCGTGCTGGCCCGCAAGCTTCGGATAGTCCGAGCTCACCGGATTGTTCAAATTCGGGCCGTGACAAGCGGCGCAATTGTGAGTGCCGGCGAGCACCTTGCCGTTGCCTTCGTCGGCGGCCCGCGCCGGCTGCAGGGCGATGACGCCGATCAGCGCGGCTGCCGTGCACGCTGTCTTCAACACTGTGTCGAGTGCCTTCATGAATTCTCCTATCCCGCGAAATGTGATTGCCGAGTGACCACGCCCTCAGAGTCGAGAGCCGCGTGGATCACCTCTCGGGATTGTTCTTCGAAGCGGGGGTTTGCGCGGCGTAGTACGCAGCGATATCAGCGATATCCTGATCGGACAGCGAAGCCGCGGTGGCGTGCATGGTTTCGAAGTGGCGATTGTTTTTCTTGTACTCGTGCAACGCGTTGTCGAGGTAGCGCGCGCTCTGTCCCCCAAGCATCGGGACCCGGTACACCTCGGGGTAAGCCGTGCGATAACCGGGAATGCCATGGCACCCAATACACGTCGACACCTTGCCCTGGCCGGCTTTCGCGTTGCCCACGACATCGGCAAACGCCTGGGTCGCGAAGCCGGCAAGCCCCGACAGCGCTGCGATCACGGCACATTTGCCGACGAATTTATTCATAGCTTCTAACCTGGCATGAGGGGAAATCCGGCACCTTGGATACTCGGGCGTTCCGGGACTTTCTCGGGACTGGTCAAACGGACAGGCACCGCGCTTGTTTGCGATCATTTGCACTCGCTTAGGCATTCACTCAGGCATTCACTCAGGCATTCAGTAAAGCACTCACTGCAGCCAATTTACGCCGGTCCGGTTTCCAGCCACGTGGGCCAAAAAAATCGCGCTAATTGTACCGCGCGACCTACCCATCGTCCACAGACTGCAACACATCGAGCCACGCCGTGCAACGGCACGCGGGCCGGGGGCGCCGGCTGCGACAATCTGTCACCTGGACATCGTAAATATGGCACACCACGCGCTCCCGATAAGCCGGGTCGGGTGCGTAATAAGAAAACTCCTTCTGTCTTATACTCGAATCTTTCCGTCCGAGAAATGTGCCATGCGTTTTGAAGGTTCATCGCAGTACGTCGCAACCGACGACCTCAAGCTCGCCGTGAACGCCGCGATCACGCTTCAACGCCCGCTGCTCATCAAAGGCGAACCCGGCACCGGCAAGACCATGCTCGCCGAGGAAGTGGCCGCCGCACTCGGCATGCCGCTGCTCCAGTGGCACATTAAATCGACAACGAAGGCGCAACAGGGCTTGTACGAGTACGACGCGGTGTCGCGTCTGCGCGACTCGCAGCTTGGCGATGCGCGCGTGAACGACATCCGCAATTACATCGTGAAGGGCGTGTTGTGGCAGGCGTTCGACGCCGACGTCCCGGGCGTGCTGCTGATCGATGAAATCGACAAGGCGGACATCGAGTTCCCGAACGACCTGCTGCGCGAACTCGACCGGATGGAGTTCTACGTCTATGAGACGCATGAACTCGTGAAGGCCAAGCATCGGCCGCTGGTGATCATTACGTCGAACAACGAGAAGGAATTGCCCGACGCCTTCCTGCGCCGCTGCTTCTTCCACTACATCAAGTTCCCAGAGCCGACGACCATGAAGCAGATCGTCGAAGTCCATTTTCCTGGCATCAAGCAGGCACTGCTCGCCGCCGCCATGCAAAGCTTCTTCGAGCTGCGCAATGTCTCCGGTCTGAAGAAAAAGCCGTCGACGTCCGAATTGCTCGACTGGCTGAAACTGCTGCTGGCCGAAGATATCGGGCCGGAAGCGCTGCGCTCGACCGACCACAAGCAGATCATTCCGCCGCTGCACGGCGCGCTGCTCAAGAACGAGCAGGATTTGAGCCTGTTCGAGCGCCTGTTGTTCATGAACCGAAATAACCGTTGATTACCTTCACCACCCATCGAGGACAGTACGCATGAGCCGCTGGATCGAACCCGTCACGCTCGTCGGCGAGCACGTCAAGCTGGTCCCGCTCTCGTTCGAACACGAGCAAGGTTTGGCCAATGCCGCAGCCGACGGCGAGTTGTGGAAGCTCTGGTACACCAGCGTCCCGACGCCCGAGGCGACCGGCGACTGGATCGCCGCCGCGCTCGTCATGCGAGATACGCTCGGCGCGCATCCATTCGCTGTCATCGACACAAAGAGCGGCGACGTGGTCGGCAGCACGCGTTTCTTCAACCTGGAAGCCGCGCACCGGCGCCTGGAGATCGGTCATACGTGGTACGCCAAGCGGGTGCAGCGCTCGCCGCTCAATACCGAAGCCAAGTTGCTTTTGCTCTCGCATGCATTCGATACGCTGAAGACGATAGCGGTGGAGTTTCGTACGCATTTCATGAATCAGCAGTCACGCGCGGCGATTGCGCGGCTCGGCGCCCGGCAGGACGGCATTTTGCGCAATCACCAGATTGGGCGCGACGGGATTTATCGCGATACGGTCGTGTTTTCGATCGTCGAGACGGAGTGGCCAGCCGTTCGCGCGAATTTGCGCATGAAACTGGACACCCGGTCTGACGCGCTGTCTGATTAAGCCGGCAAGGAGTTCTTTATGCTGATCGACTTCTTCTACTCGTTGCGTAGCGCGAAGCTGCCGGTGTCCATAAAGGAATACCTGACGCTGCTCGAAGCACTCAAGGCGCAGGTTATCGCGCCTTCACTCGACGAGTTCTATTTTCTCGCGCGCATGACGCTCGTAAAAGACGAGAAGTATTTCGACAAGTTCGACCAGGCATTCGGCGCGTATTTCAACGGTATTGCAGCGCTTGAAGAAGACGCGTTCGACGTGCCTCTCGATTGGCTCAAGAAGCGTCTGGAGCGCGATTTCACGCCCGAAGAGAAACGCCAGATTGAAGCGCTGGGTGGCCTCGATAAACTCATGGAGCGTCTGAAAGAGCTTCTCGACGAACAAAACGAGCGGCATGAAGGCGGCAGCAAGTGGATCGGCTCGGGCGGGACTTCTCCGTTCGGCAACGGCGGATATAACCCGGAAGGGATTCGCATTGGCGGGGATTCAGCCGGAAATCGAACCGCCGTCAAAGTGTGGGATGAGCGGTCGTATCGGGACTACGACGATCAGGTCGAAATCGGCACGCGCAATATCAAGGTCGCACTCCGGCGCTTGAGGCGCTTTGCGCGCGAAGGCGCCGCCGATGAACTGGATCTTCCCGGCACGATCCGCAGTACCGCGGCCAATGCCGGCTGGCTCGATCTCAAGATGGTCCCCGAACGGCACAATAACGTGAAGGTCTTGATGCTGCTCGATGTGGGTGGGTCGATGGACGATCACATCAAGCGCGTTGAAGAGCTTTTTTCTGCTGCTAAAACCGAGTTCAAGCATCTCGAGTTTTACTATTTTCATAATTGCGTTTATGACTTTCTTTGGAAGAATAATCGCAGACGCCATGGTGAGCGCTTCAATACCTTCGACGTGATTCACAAGTTTTCACCCGATACCAAGTTGATCTTTGTCGGGGACGCTACTATGAGTCCTTATGAAGTAGTGCAGGCCGGCGGGTCCGTTGAATATAATAATGCGGAGCCCGGTGCCGTCTGGTTGCGGCGGTTCGCCGATCAATTCCCGCACCACGCGTGGTTGAATCCGGAGCCGGAGCGGCTTTGGGAATATCGGCAGTCGATTTCCATTATTCGCCAAGTGGTTGGCGGGAGGATGTTCGGGCTTACGCTTGGGGGGCTTGAGAGCGCTATGCGGGCGCTTTCGAAGTAGATTTGCTGGCGCTTTTGGGGGTACTACTGGCGCTGTCCGAGATCACCGGGAACAACGAGCGGATGGCGAACGGCCCGCTGCTCGCGCGATCGGTTAAAAACCGCTTCCCGTATCTCGATCCGCTGAATCACCTGCCAGTGGAGTTGCTGAAACGCCATCATGCGGGGGATGACAACCTGCGGCTTGGACGGGGGGATTCATTTGACGATCAACGGGATTGCGGTGAGGTTGCGCAATAGGGGGACTAGTGGGGACGGTTCCGGCGTCACGACTCAGAATATTCGATTTGATAGTCACCGGCACTGTCCCCTTGTTCGCGGGACGCCAACTGGCGTCTCATGGAAGAGATAGTCAGTTGGCTCGCGTTGGTTTAGGTCAAATCTGGAAACTCCAGCCGGCATTGGCAATAGGGAAGCCGTAGCCGCTGCCGGGGATATAGATATTATTGTTCTGGATCACAGCTCCGTCACCTGTGAATTTCGTCTCCGCCGTCTTTTGACCGGTTGCACTGTAATTGTTCGACCAGTACGAACCATCATTGTTATACGTATATTTCGTGAAACCGGTCAGATTGCCAGAAGTATTGAACCGGTCTGCCTCAATTTGCCGGCCAATTCCATCAAAAAAGTCACGCTCAAAGAGCCAGTTTTGTGAATACTGATAGTAGTCGTAGATTACATGGTTAGAACCAAAAAGGCCGATATATTCCTTCGCTCCGTCAAATGTATGCGAGATGTAGCTATTATCGACTGAAAAATCATACTGTTTCGTCGCCTTGCCATTCGTATACAAGATATCCTGTGTCTTGAAACCGCTAGCACTGAAGGTCGCATATTCGGTAATCAGGCCGTTGGTGCCGAAGAGTGCTGCGAACTGACTGCCGTCGCTGTTAAACGCGTGTGAGGCGTAGCTACCGTCCAAGTTGAAATCCACCTGTTTCGTGGCTTTTTTGTCTGCGCCATAAAATATGTCTTGCGTCTTGAAACCGCTGGCGTTGAACTTCGCATATTCCGTCACCTGCCCATTGCCCTGAACGAATGTTGCCGTCTGCGTACCATCCACACTGAAATCGTACTTGGTGAAGCTCTTGTCGAGGTTAAAATTGTATTGCTGCGTCGCTTTGCCATTTGTATAGAAGATATCCTGCGTCTTATAACCGCTGGCGTTGAATTTCGCATACTCGGTCATTTGACCGTTTGCACCGTACAGGGATGCCGTTTGCGATCCATCGATGCTGAAATCGTATTTCGTATAGCTCTTGTCAAGGTTGAAGCTGTATTGCTGCGTCTCCTTGCCATTCACATAGAAGCTATCGAGTGTCTTGAAACCGCTGGCGTTGAACTTCACGTATTCGGTCATTTGACCGTTGGCGCCGTATAGGGATGCGGTTTGCGATCCGTCGATGCCGAAATCGTATTTCGTATAGCTCTTGTCAAGGTTGAAGTTGTACTGCTGCGTCTCCTTGCCATTCACATAGAAGCTATCCAGCATCTTGAAACCGCTGGCGTTGAATTTCACGTATTCGGTCAATTGACCGTTCGCACCATACAGAGACGCCGTCTGCGATCCGTCGATGCTGAAGTCATACTTCGTATAGCTCTTGTCAACGTTGAAGTTGTACTGCTGCGTCTCCTTGCCATTCACATAGAAGCTATCCAGCGTCTTGAAGCCGCTGGCGTTGAACTTCACGTATTCGGTCATTTGACCGTTCACACCGTAAAGGGACGCCGTCTGCGATCCGTCGATGCTGAAGTCGTACTTCGTATAGCTCTTGTCAAGATTGAAGTTGTACTGCTGCGTCTCCCTGCCATTCACATAGAAGCTATCCAGCGTCTTGAAACCGCTCACGTTGAACTTCACGTATTCGGTCATTTGGCCGTTGGCGCCGTACAGGGACGCCG
>NZ_JBAUSA010001140.1:0-3135 GCF_049581465.1 Caballeronia sp.
CACCATCGCTGACTATCAAGCGTGTCACGCCACTCGACGTGCTCAAGGACGAGGCAGATCCCACCGCGCACAACGACGACGAACGATTCGACTCCGATTTCACGCTGATGACAGGTGAACTCGGACGCATGTTGGCCGACCTCGTCGACACGCTGGGCGGTGAGCAGCAAAACGCGACGCCTCAAGCGGTTGCAGCCTGATCCCCGACCACGGTCACGGGGTATAGCCTCGCGATGACGAGGTTTCGCGCCGATGCAGCACGTTGGCGACAGCTACATCAACCGGCGACGCTCCAGTTCTTCTGATAACGCGTCGCCGCTGACAAACTTGTAGCCCTGAAGACCGGCATTGATCGCCCCTGCTACGTTCGCGTCTGTGTCGTCGATGAAAAGGGTTTCGGCCGCACCACGGCCGAGCTGTTCGAGACAGCCGAGATAGGCCTGAGGGGCCGGCTTCGCCGCGCCGAATGAAGCGGATGCATAAACATGAGGACCAAAGAGTTGAGCGACCGGAGGATTCAGGTAGCCGATATGGTCGGTAACCAGACAGCAGTTATTGGTCAGCACTGCGATGCTGTGGCGTTCGGCCACTCTTGCGGCGAGCGCGATCACTTCCTCGTTGGGCGTAATGGACGCATGGCGAGCAGCCAGCCAGTCTTCGCGGTTGATGCGGCAGCCCAGCAGATCGCCCAATGCCCGCAGATACTCGTCGTCGCTGATCAGGCCCGCATCGGCACGTGCTTCAAGCCCGGATCCCCAAATGGCGTGACGGACGGTTTCGGGCGGCTGGCCTGATACGGCCGCCAGGTGAATGACTCGCGCGGCGCGGTCGTAGTGAGACAGTACGCCCTCCATGTCGAAAAGGACGAGCGTGATGGATGCTGTCATGCTGTCGGCTCTGCGTCAAAGCATCGAGAATGAAGCGCCGTCCGGCGGTGTGCCTCCAGATGGCTGGACGCTTCCCGTGATTGGCGCTCCGTGTTTGTGTCGGTACGCCCTTCAACTCTCAATGATCTGAACGCCGTTTTCGGAACACCAACGCCGCAGCGCAGCCGGAACATGGTCAGCTTCAAACGCTCGCCACGCTTCAAGTGCGCCTTGGCGCGCCAGCAGTTCGTTAAAGCGCGAGTAGGCGCCTTGCCGGGAGAAATATCCTTCGACCTGTTGGCAACACGACGGCAAATTTTCCTCAACAAAGCGTAAGGCGAGGCTTCTTCCTAGACCGAGCTCGTTCTTATGCGGTATTGCGAGGTAGCGGTCTGGACTTCCAAGGTCATCTGGAACTTCCTCGTCGCCTGCCCCAACGTATTCAGACCAACAATAGACTTCGCCCGTATCGAGCGATATATACGCCTCATGATCCATAGGCGCCGTGGAACTGACATAGTCGAAAGCTTCGGAAAGAGCCTCATAGGCGACGGTGACCATTTATCCACTCCCAAGCGATGACTAGCTGGCTGCAACCAAGTTGACCATCGGCGTTCAATAAAGACCACCACGCATGCAATAGAACGCCCGCCTTGAATATTAAAACATATCGGCGACCTCTCACAACGACGCGATGACCCCTGTTATCTGGCCGCTACACGGGTTCCGCCATGACCCATCGCCGTGCGCCACGTCGGTTCGTACCCTGCCCGGCAGCTTCAATGCAGGGACGCCTAACCTAGTTCGAAGGTCGTCACGCCGAACACGCCTTGCAGGTCGATCCCAGGCTGCGCCTGCGTGTACATCCGAGCGGTTTCAAAGACGCTCGACATGCCGTGCCGCTCGGCGAGCTGAAGTGCCGCCGCGTTGAGCTCCGGCACATCGATAAAAAGCGGCTGGCCCGCCACGGCTGCGCTGAGCGCATCGAACAGGTTGGCCGCGACTTGCGCGTCGTTCGCAAATAGCGGCCCGATTTTGTGCCCGACGCAGCACGCGCGTACCACGCCGAATCCGCGAATTTTTCCTGCTGCCAGCGCGACCACTGCCAGGCTGTCGGGCTGTGCGATCCAGCGTCGAAGGAATGGGTGCCGCTCCGCCGGAAAATATCTGCGGTCGTAAGCGGCGAGTTGCTCGATTGGTACGTCGGATGCGCGGACGACGCCCTTGGAATGCGGACAGGACTGCCCGACACCGCAGTACTGAACGTTCCGATACGCAAACTGGAAACCCGACCGGCGGTAATTTCCCTGCTGCGCGACTACACCGTCAAGACCGATGTTGCGATCCGCCAAATAGCCGAGCCCATGCTGCCAGAGCTGCATGCCGAGCCCCTTGCCACGCCATTCGGGCTTGACGATATAGAGGCCGATGAAGCCGAATGCATTGTCGTAAGCGACCGCCGACAGACACGCGACCGGCAAGGCACCGACTTCGCCGATGAAGAAGCCATTCGGGTCGGCCGCGTAAAAGCATTCGGCATCGTGCCTCCCCGGATTCCACCCCTCCGCCTCGGCCCAGGCGAGCGCAATGGCGACGTCCGCGCTTGTCATCGTGCGAATGCGCAACGGATTGCTTGACGATTGGCTCATGGCATTCTCCACACTCGACATTCGCAGCAGGATATAACCGAAACCAGCCCCCACCTATTGGGCCACGGGAGCATCACGACCTTGCTCGTAAGGTCTGCGAACCAAGTGCCATCGTACAGCCGCCTGCCCTTCTACATCCATCGAACCCACAACCCGCGTTTTTCCGCCAACGACAGCCCCCACGGGCAATCCATCCCGGTACAACACCCGGTTTCCAGACAGCGCCGGCACCTTCTCGCCGGGTAAAAGCGTCCCCACAAGATTCAACGGATCAACCGCGCTGACAGCAATAAAACTCCCGTCCCCCGGCCGCTTGCGCATCTCCCGCAACAACGGCACAGCCTCCGGCAACGCGAACTGCTCGCCCGTCAACCCCGCGACAAAACGACCGCCGCGAATCTCGCCGCGCGCCTCCAGCCGATGAAACACGCGCAACAAGTCGCGCCACGGCGGCAGCCAGTCGGCCTCACGCTCAAGCAGACGCCAGAACACCACGCCGTACCGGCGTAAAACAGTCATCGCCACATGCTCGAGCGCCTCGGCCTTCTGCGCGCCCTCGGCACGCCGCAGCAGCGCCCAACGCCCGGCATCGTCCATACCACCGATAAATCTCCCGCCCC
>NZ_JBAUSA010001141.1:0-1924 GCF_049581465.1 Caballeronia sp.
GGCGGACACGTGGCGTTCGGCGAGGCTGTTGATGATGTCGACTTGCGCTTTTGCGCTCGATTCGGTGGGGCCGTAGTTGGCGACTTTGCCGCCGGTCTCGTCCGCGGCGATTTTGGCGCCGGCAAGCGTGGCGTTGTAGTAGGGGTTAGTGGTCGACTTAATCACCATCCCCAACTCGAAGGGGCTTGCGGCCAAGGCGCCGGAGACCCCGGCTGCGAAGAAAAGCGCGCTCGCCTTGAGAAGTTGGCTAAACCTCGTCGACATATGTTTAACTCCTTGTTTGGCTTGGCCGGCCTAGACGGTCAAACGTTCGTGTCCCCACTCTTTGAATCATTGCGCGAATCTTGCCGCCGAGGAAACGTCGCGTTTTCCTCCCGCGTCTCCTCACGATACATGTTAGCGATATCAAGTCAACGTAGCTACATACGCTTTGACCTTATCTGACAAGCGTAAAATACGCGCGTTTGCGACCAACCGCGGATATGTTATCGATATCATATGGGTAGATGGATTGCCTGGAGGAACGCCGGATGAAGCAGCGAATATTCGGCCGTACGGGCCGCCTGGTGAGCGAAGTCGGTTTCGGCTCGTGGGGCATCGGCGGAGGACAGTGGACGGAGATCCCCGATCATGAAGCTTTGGATGCGCTAACGACCGCTCTCGATCTCGGTGTTACGTTCATTGACACAGCAGACGTCTATGGCGACGGGCGCTCGGAAAAGCTGATTGCGCAAGCCCTCCGTGGCCGTAGCGGCTCGCGTCCCTATATCGCGACGAAGGCCGGCAAACGTCTGCCGACTCAGGTCACATCGGAGTACACCTTCGAAAACCTACGGGAATGGGTCAAGCGAAGCCGCGACTATCTCGAGGTCGACATCCTCGACCTCGTTCAGCTGCACTGCCCGCCCACCGATCTGTACTATCAGCCATCGGTCTTTGATGCGCTTGACCGTCTGCAGGACGAGAAGCTTATCGGCAACTATGGGGTTAGCGTCGAGAAGATCGAGGAGGCGATCAAAGCGATTGAATATCCAAACGTCGTGAGCGTTCAGATCATTTTCAACATCTTGCGCCAGCGACCACTCGATCTCTTTTTAGACCTCGCGAAGAGGAAGAAAGTCGCGATCCTCGCGCGCGTCCCCCTTGCGAGCGGGCTGCTCTCCGGCAAGTTCACACGCGGCTCCACCTTCGACAAAGCCGACCACCGCAATTTCAATCGCAACGGCGAGTTTTTCGACGTCGGCGAGACGTTCTCGGGAATGCCGTATGAAAAAGGCTTGGAAGTGGTCGAAAAGATTCGGCCGTTGGTAAGCAACGGAAATATGGCGCAATTGGCTTTGCGGTGGATTCTAATGTTCGACGCCATCAGCGTCGTTATCCCGGGAGCCCGAACCGTGGCGCAGGCGAGAGACAACGCCGGAGCCTCCGATCTGCCGGCCCTCTCGCCCGAGACGATGGCGAAGCTTCGCGCGATCTACGAGGCCGACGTAAAACCCTACGTCCATCAGCGTTGGTAGATCATGTGTCGCAACGAGCGGGCCTGCGAGGGCCGCGGCTCGCAGCCGGTTCTCCGCACGAAGTCTCGCGGCCTGTAATGAAGTTTGATGGGGTCGTAAGGCCGGCGTGAAAAAAGTGAAAACGGTCCGGCCGCGAAAGAGCCGCGAGCGAGCTGATTTACGGGAGGTCTTGACGCATTTCGGTTCGGGGCGTGATTCGGGACTACCAGCGCCGACGATGGCCGATGTGGCGCGTCGAGCTGGCGTGTCGACGATGACGGTCTCGCGAGCGCTCAAAAACGAGACGCAAGTCTCATCGCCCACGCGAGAAAAAATCTTCCGCGCCGTGAGCGAACTCGGATACGTCCTTGATCAAGCGGCGGGCAGCCTGTCATCCCGCAAGACCGGCTTCATCGCGACTCTCATTC
>NZ_JBAUSA010001142.1:0-2747 GCF_049581465.1 Caballeronia sp.
CGGCGCCGCGCTGACCACGGCCGCCGATTCGGACGTTACCTGGTCGAAAGCGCCATGCCGGTTTTGCGGCACGGGCTGTGGCGTCAGCGTGGGTGTGAAGGCGGGCAAGGTCGTGGCGACCCAGGGCGATCCGCTGGCCGAAGTGAATCGCGGGCTGAACTGCGTCAAGGGCTATTTTCTATCGAAGGTCATGTATGGCGCCGACCGCCTGACCACGCCTCTTTTGCGCATGAAGGACGGCAAATACGCGAAGGACGGCGAATTCACCCCGGTGTCGTGGGATCAGGCATTCGCGACCATGGCCGAGCAGTTCAAGCGCGTGCTGAAGGAAAAGGGGCCGACGGCGGTGGGCATGTTCGGCTCCGGCCAGTGGACCGTGTTCGAAGGCTACGCCGCCGTGAAGCTGATGAAAGCCGGATTTCGCACCAACAACCTTGACCCGAATGCGCGGCACTGCATGGCGTCGGCGGTAACGGGTTTCATGCGCACTTTCGGCATGGACGAACCCATGGGTTGCTACGACGACATCGAGCAAGCCGATGCCTTCGTGCTCTGGGGTTCGAACATGGCGGAAATGCACCCGATCCTCTGGACCCGCGTGACTGACCGGAAGCTGAGTTTCCCTGCGACGAAAGTGGCCGTGTTGTCCACGTTCGAGCATCGCAGTTTCGATCTTGCCGATTACGAACTGGTGTTCACGCCGCAATCGGATCTTGCGATCCTGAATTACATCGCGAACGTGATTATCAAGACGAATCGGGTGAACAAGGATTTCGTGTCGAAACACGTGACGTTCAGGGAAGGCAACACGGATATCGGCTATGGCTTGCGGCCTGACCATCCGCTGCAGAAGGCCGCCAAGAACGCGGGCGACGCGAACGGTTCAAAGCCGATCGACTTCGAGACCTTCGCGCGCTTCGTGTCCAAGTACGACGCGGACTATGTCACCAAGCTGTCGGGTGTGCCGAAGGTCAAGCTCGACCAGCTCGCCGAGCTTTACGCGGACCCGAAGATCAAGGTCATGTCGTTCTGGACCATGGGTTTCAACCAGCACACGCGCGGCACGTGGGCGAACAACATGGTCTACAACATCCACTTGCTGACCGGCAAGATATCGACACCCGGCAATAGTCCGTTTTCACTCACCGGCCAGCCATCGGCGTGCGGGACGGCGCGCGAAGTGGGCACGTTCTCACACCGGCTGCCGGCGGACATGGTGGTGACGAACCCCGAGCATCGCGCGCACGCGGAACAAATCTGGCGCCTGCCGGCCGGCACCATTCCCGAGAAGCCTGGGTATCACGCTGTGATGCAAAACCGCATGCTCAAGGACGGCAAGCTGAACGCGTACTGGGTCCAGTGCAACAACAACGTCCAGGCCGGCGCGAACCTCAATGAGGAAACGTTGCCGGGGTATCGGAACCCCGCGAATTTCATCGTGGTGTCGGATGTGTATCCGACCGTAACGGCCGTGGCTGCCGACCTGATCCTGCCATCGGCGATGTGGGTCGAGAAGGAGGGTGCCTATGGCAATGCCGAGCGTCGCACTCAGTTCTGGCATCAACTGGTCGACGCACCCGACGGCGCGCGTTCCGATCTCTGGCAACTCGTGGAGTTCTCGAAGCACTTCAAGGTCGAGGAAGTGTGGCCGGCGGAACTGATCGCGAAGAAACCGGAACTGAAGGGCAAGACGCTCTACGACGTGCTCTACCGCAACGGCCAGGTCGACAAATACACGCTGAAGGAAAGCGATCCCCGCTATCACAACCACGAATCGAAGGCGTTTGGCTTCTACCTTCAAAAGGGCCTCTTCGAGGAGTACGCAACCTTCGGACGAGGCCACGGCCACGACCTCGCACCGTTCGACGCGTATCACGAAGCACACGGCCTGCGCTGGCCCGTGGTCGATGGCAAGGAGACGCGCTGGCGCTACAAGGAAGGCTCCGATCCTTACGTTAAGGCAGGCGCGGGCTATCAGTTCTATGGCAACAAGGACGGCCGCGCGGTGATCTTCGCGTTGCCCTACGAACCGCCGCCCGAACCGCCCGACCTCGAATACCCGTTCTGGCTGGCAACCGGACGCGTGCTCGAACACTGGCATTCGGGTTCCATGACGCGGCGCGTGCCGGAGCTGTACCGGGCGTTCCCGAATGCCGTGTGCTTCATGCATCCCGACGACGCCAAAGCCCTTGGCCTGCGACGCGGCGTGGAAGTCGAGGTGAAGTCGCGGCGCGGTTTCATCCGTACGCGCATTGAGACGCGTGGCCGCGACCGGCCGCCGCGCGGGATCGTGTTCATTCCATGGTTCGACGCGAGCCAACTGGTCAACAAACTCACACTGGACGCAACCGACCCCATCTCGCTCCAGACCGACTATAAAAAGTGCGCCGTCAAAATTGTCAAAGTTTGAGGAGGCGGCCATGCGAGCGTGGACCGTGGTTTCGTCGATTTCGTTGGTTTTAGCAGCGTGTTTTTTTGCGTATTCCCAAGTAACGCCGGCCCAGCCGATGATTCCCGCTGAACCGTTTCACGACCCCATGCGCGGCACGACGCCCATCGACGAAGAGGCGAAGCCACCGCTGATCGCACCAACCGAAAACAAGGACGTAATCCGTGGCCGCGCATACGCACAGCAGCCGCCGACGATCCCACACAAGATCGACGGCTATCAGCTCGACAAGAATGCAAACCGCTGCCTCGCGTGCCATGCGCGCAGCCGTGCGGCCGACAGCGGAGCGGTGCCCATC
>NZ_JBAUSA010001143.1:0-2909 GCF_049581465.1 Caballeronia sp.
GCATTTATCGCCATGATCCTGAGTGTCAGTCCTGGATCTCGACCCGGCATCGACAGCATTTAACCTAGTGAGAGCCGACTCGTGGGGTAACTAAAGTTCACGTTCTAGAGGCACCGCGCATAGGGTAGGCCGCGTTTTTCCTAAGCCGCGTCCTTCCTAAGGGTTACAAACCGTTAATGTTTATCAGGGTAATCACGTGTCGCTTAGGAGCGGACGGTTTGCATCCATCGGACGATATCGTCGATTACTGTTGCTTCAATTCCGTAATAACCATGTGGCGTTAGCGACCCGCAGTTGTCCTTGGAGCGCCGCACACGGCCGTTCACAACGAGCACGGTTGCATGGGTGCCGTGCATTGACTGAGCGATGTCGTGCGCCATGTTCGGCGGCGCGACCTTGCATTCGTCGTCCTGATTGGCGACGACAAGCGAAGGAATCCTGACGCGTTCGGGGTGGGCGTCGAACACTGTTTCGTGCGAGCCGCCGCGAACCGATACGGATTCGGTGAGCACCACCCCCGCTAGCGCGGGCCCTTCGGTTGACGCAGCGTTCATGGCCGCAATCGATCCCTGGCTGGTGCCCATGACCCACACGGGCGCGCTGCCAAGTTGGCGCGCGAAGTCGATGACCTTCGCGGCAGTCGCCGCATAAGCGGGTGTGCTGCGAAGACCGCGCATCGAATGATCATCGATAGAGTCGACGATGATCACCGCATAGCCTTTCGCGCGCCAAAGGTCACGGGTGCGGACGAGGAAATTGTCGCCGTGTTCGATTTCGCCGTCATTTTGTATTCCGATCGTTCCCGCGCCACCCGGAAACATCACGATGACCCCGCGCGTGGAGCCGGCCGAGGGAACGTAAAGCACGCGTTGAACGCCCCCGTTATCGAGCGGCAGATCGCGCACGGACGCTTGCGATGAGTCGGCGACGCTGAGCGGGGCGCTAGCGTCTTGACCAAAGCCGCGATCACCGGCAGCAATTGCGGGTTGAATCGTGCACGCCAGTATGGCGAGTACGCAATACCGCGCGCGGGTTCGGTTGAGTCGGGATGACGAGAACGAGAGAAGACCGGCGATTGGCAGCATTGGAGGGATTGAGGGATTGGATTGGAGTGGCGGCGCAGATGAACGCTCGGGGTCGCTAGTCGTCGTTCCGGCGCTATTGGGCCGATTATCCGTCGCGGCTTAGCGTACAGGATGGCCTTTTGCGTCGTTCTCGCAATCAGAATGCACGCCAAGGCGCCGCGCGATGGTGGGCGCCGCGCTCAGGTGCGCGCGCATTGCCGTTAGCGAGAGGAGATTGTCAGCGGTATTAGATACGCAATTGATGCAGGGTGTGGAGCGGGAATCCGGTCTTTTGCCGAAAGCAAGCTTAGCGGTTGATCGTCGAGCAGTGGCGAAGGGTCCGGTTACCGCTTGATCCTCAAGTACATGCGGCTGATGGCCGGTCTCGAATGCACCCAAAGTCGCGAAGCGAGCCAGGAGGCTGGCCGGTCGCGGACTTCAAGTCGCGTAATCGAGCGCTCGCCGTCGCCGCTGCCGTCGCGGCGCCCACGAAGATTCGAGCCGGTCTCGCACGTATAGAAATGCCGGAAACCGGCCTCGCGCGCGATGCGCCGGTAGTCATCGTCGAAATAACCTTGCGGCCAGCACAGGTGGTCCGACACCTCGCCGAGATGGGAGGCAAGTGTTGCTCGGGCATCGAATAGATCTCGCTTGAGGCCCGCGCATTTCTCTTCGCGGTTGCGCGCGATCTTGTCCCATCTTACGTGGCCATGCGTGTGGCTATGGAATTCAAACGTGCCGGCCTGGCGCATTTCCTTGATCTCGGACCATCGGAGGATTGCGCGATCGGCTTGTCCATTCTCTATGGCGCGTTCGCCGTCTGCATGACTCAAAAGTGGGGGAATCGGACCGGCTGAGCGAGCGTTGGGCCGAGCTTCGCCGTCGCCTATCCACCGCGTGACCAGGAAGCACAACGCGGTGAATCCGTGCGCGTGCAGAACGGGATGAGCATGTACCCAATTGTCTAGATAGCCGTCGTCGAACGTCAGCACCACTGACTTCTCCGGCAGGGGTTTTCCTGCCAGATAGGCGGCGAGTTGTGCGCCGCTGACGGTCCGGTAACCTGCGCGGGCGAGGTATGCCATCTGCGCGGCAAAGTGATCGGGGGACACGGTGATCATGCCTGGCGACGTGCTGATGTGGTGATACATCAGGACGGGCACTGCTCGTGCGATCTTCGTCATGCGTTCGTAACCGCTGTCGCGGTCGGGTTGGTATGGCTTAATGTCGACGACTAACTTTCAATTGAGTGCGCGAGTATTTACATAGCGGAAGGGTTTGTAAAGAGCCGTGCGCTCTTTAGATCTTGCTTTAACAATTGGTAAAGGTTCGGAGGGGCGGTGGGGGGTGCTGCTCGCGGCGAGTGTGGGGTTAGCATTGAGTCCTTCTGCTAGCGTGGTCGTTCTGCATAAGTAGTATTTTCTTGCTGATTACTGTTAGCCCCTATCCGGGGCGGGACTTCATTTCTTTGCAAACGCGAAAAGAAACGAAGCAAAGAAACGCGTTCAAACCGCGAATACCTAAGGGTCGTCGTCATACATTTCAGGCTTTTTGGCACGAACTTAGTGAGGTCCCAAACATTTAACGCGCAGTCGAACACCCGCCTCAAGTCCAAAGGGCGCGCACACGCTTCGCCCCCAGCGCCGTAAAAGACAACGTTTGCGTGCCCCTTTGGACCAAGTATCCGCGCGCTAACGCAGGCGAACTAACTTTCGATAGACGTGAGGGAGTCGGGCAGTGCGGAAATCATGTTGCTAGGGCCCTGGAGGCGAAGCGTGTGCACGCGATATGAGCTTGGGGAGGGTGTTCGACTGCGGATTGATGCGTGAGGGCGGTACTACGTTC
>NZ_JBAUSA010001144.1:0-3436 GCF_049581465.1 Caballeronia sp.
TCGTGCGCGGCGCGACTGGCTGGCCGGTTAGTTCCGCGCTTAATTGCTCGATGCCTTCCATGAATGGGCCGCGCTGCGCCAGCCGTCCTGCTTCGCCCAGATTCTCCGCTGTGAGCACACCGCGACCGTCGTAGGGCAGCTCCACCTGGACCACGCGGCCGACTGCTTCGGCGAAGTCCTGTGTCTTTACCTGGCTTGCTAGCGGCGGCGTCGGGTTGTTCAGCACCAGCGAAGCCGTGGGCGAACCCGCCCGGCTTTCGACGTAGCGGAACAGCCGCAGCGCGTGGCGCGCGGAATGCACGGTATGGTCGCCGACGATGAACACGCGCTTCGATGCATCGATCGCCTCCTCGGCGAGTATCGATTGCGCGTTGGGCACGTCGACCACGACGTAGTGGAAGCTGTTTTTCAGTACGCTGAGGAGCGCGGTGAAGCCGCCGGGCGGCGCTGTGAAATCGGTGTTGTAGTCGAGCTCGGACGACAACACGAAAAAGCGGTTGCTCTTCGAAACGAGCGAGCGTTCCACGTATTGCGGATCCAGCCGTCGCACGTTCAGTAACGCATCGGCGAGACCGTTATTGCTGTCCACACCGAGCATGGAGTGGGCCGCGCCTCCGCGAAGGTTCAGATCGACGTAAGCCACCCGGCGATGGGTGTCGGTGGCAAGATGCTGCCCGACCGCGAGCGCCATCGTGGTCACGCCTACTCCGCCGCGCGTGCCCATGAAGCTGACTACCTTGCCGGCACGGGCGGAATTCATCGGTGCGGTGGTGTCGCCGTCCAGCGTGCGTTGCAGGAGATCGAGCGCGAGCGGCTTGACGAGATAGTCGCTGACGCCGAGCTTCAGCAGGTTGCGGAACAATCCGACATCGTTACGGTCGCCCAGTACGAACACTTTTACCGACGGCTCGCACACCTGCGCCAGCTTGGCCAGGTCGGAGACGGGCATGGACGAACCGCTGATATCGACCAGCAGGCGCGTAGGCGAATACTCGGTAGTCTTAAGAAATTCAATCGCGGTATCGATCGTGCCCTGTGCGACGTGCGCGTGCGGAATCATCTGGTCGAGCACGTAGCGGCGCACCGCGTCTTCACTGTCGCGGTCGGCCACGAACGCCAGGAATTCACTGGCTTTCGATGCCTGCGTAGCGGCGGGTTTCAGAATGCTGATCAGGCTCATGATGCGTGTCCGGTGAATTGGCTGTGTCGGGGCGGCGATTACTTCGTCTGGTTGCGCGAGGTGCTCGTATCCAGCGGCGTCACCGCATCGGTCTGGTAGCGCAGCACCGCGTTCGCGGCCACGGCGCCGTTGGCCGGGCCCATCGGTACAGGTTCGACGATGTCAGCCGGACGCGCGATCTGCGCCGCGAGATTCGTGTAGGTCGCGCAACCGAACGAAACGGATTGGCGCGGAATCCCGGCGTCCGACAATAACGACGGCCGTCTGAGCGCGGCGCAATCCGGCGGCACCACGGAGCGACCGTCGTAAGACAGTGTGCGTTCGTCGGGCATGCCGAGCGGCGGCTGGAGGCAGCCGCCGAGCAACGTGCAGGTCGCTACAGCGAGAGCGGCGAGAGACAGGGAGCGAGGATTGAAGCGCATCGTCGCGTTCTCAGTAAATGTAGCCAGCCGAGCCGACCAGGCGCGGTGTGGTGCTGGACAACGGGTCCAGGCCGATCTTCTTCTGGTAGGAGTACTCCACGTCGCTGCTCGGGCTCAACACTGACGTCGACACGGAATCCATGGGCGTGCGCAAGTGGCCCGGATCGGTTGGCTGTACGAGGTACGGCGTGACGATCACAACAAGTTCGCTCTTGTTGTTGATGTAGTTGGTCGACGAGAAAAGCTTGCCGAGCACCGGCAGCGAGCCAAGTCCGGGAACTTGCGAAATCATGTCGTTGGAATTCGATTGCAACAAACCGCCAATAGCGAAGCTCTGGCCGCTCGACAATTCCACCGTGGTGTCCAGACGCCGCACGGAAAGGCCCGGCACTGTGATGCCGTTGGTGGTGATGCTCGCCGCCGGATCAATCTGGCTGACTTCCGGGCGCACTTTCAGGCTGATGTGGTTGTCGGCGAGGACGGTGGGCGTGAAGTCCAGCTTGACGCCGAACTGCTTGAATTCGATCGTGATGGCGTTGTCCTGCTGCGCGATCGGGATCGGGAACTCGCCGCCCGCGAGGAAGCTGGCCGTCTGTCCTGAGAGCGCCACCAGGTTCGGTTCAGCCAAAATGGAGATGAGGCCTTCCTGGTTGAGGGCGTCGATCAGGGCCTGGATAGAGGTGTGGCTGGTAGAGAACCCGCCCAGAAACGAAAAGGCATTGTTGGTCGGGAGGCTGACCGGCGAGTTGGCGCTGGTACCGGTGACGGTGTTGTAGATCTGGCGACCGGAAGAGATCCCGCCGATGAAGTTGCCGGCGAAGTTGCTGATCGTGCTCCAGTTGATGCCCAGTTGTTGTGTAACGTTACGATCGATCTCCGTAATCCGTACGCGCAGTTGAACCTGCTGCGGATGGGGGATGGTGAGCCGGTTGATCAGTTGTTCTTTCTCATGCAGGTACGGCGACAAGGTCTGTACGACGGCTTCGGCTTCGGAGGCGTTGTTCACGTTGCCTGACACCATCAGCGAGCCGGGCGCGCTTACCAGCTTCAGTTGCAGCGCGGGAAAGCGTTGTCCGAGTATGGAGTTGAGCGTGGTTACGTCCTGGCTCACCACAATCGTCGCGCGCAGCACCTGCTTGTTATTTGCACCGAGTACATACAGGGTGGTCGTGCCGGCCTTCTTTCCCAGCACAAAGACAGCGCGCGGATTCGGCACGTTGACATCGGCAACTTCCGGGTCGGCCACGAACACAGCGGTGGCGGGTTCGGAGAGGCGCACCATCTCGCCCTTGCCGGAAGCCAGCACCAGTTGCGATACCGCCGCATTCGGAGCGGCGGATTGCACCGGCGGCGTACCCACGTGCTTGATCGGCACGCCGAAGGCGCCAGTTGCCTGTGCGGTACTGGCGCCGAGCGCCAGCCACGACATCATGGCGGCGGCCGCGAGCGTTTTCATCATCATGGAAGACATGGAAGGGGCGTCCGTTAAGGCGAGCAAACCGGGTTTGCCGGAGCGGAGGTGAGCGTGAGCGCGGCGGATCATTGCGCCACCACCAGGTCGCCGTTCGCCGCTTGCGTTTCCGGCGCGGCATACGCTTGCGGGTTCCTTACTATCGTTGGCGGTCTGGGGGCGTTGTCCGACACCATCGGCGGGAGCGGCGGCACGCCAGCATTCCAGTTGCTGCCCGAGGTATCGGCCGTCACGAGGGAAGCGGCTTTATTGGAGCCGCGAAACACTTGCACGGGGGCATCGACCGGCGCGGCGCGGGGTGCGGCGGCTATCGCAGCCGTGGCCGGTGCTGCTGCGCGTTGCATACGGGCTACATGCGTGATA
>NZ_JBAUSA010001145.1:0-6651 GCF_049581465.1 Caballeronia sp.
TCTAAGCCGCGCGCGTGGCGGCTGACTTGATCGATAACGCCCAGGCCCGCAAGGTACACTTCTAAGCCGCGCGCATGGCGGCTGACGTAGACGCCGGCCGCCTGCCGGATCTCGCTATCTTCTAAGCCGCGCGCATGGCGGCTGACCGTTCGAAAATTCCAAAAACCTCAATCAAACCCAGAACCTACGTCACTCAGGCGAGAAATAGATCATTCGCGACCCGACCCTCCAAGCAATTGATCTTGTTCAATATTATCGACAACGCAGGATTTGATGTTTTCGATCAGCGAATCGATCACTTCAATTTGAAGACATCGATCGATCAACTCGTTTCGAAATTGTTGGTCGGTGGCGTTATCCGAACCCATCTCGAACGCCAGCGGCATCACGACCGCGTCCTTGAACAAATCAGCAACGTCAAAAACCAATGCGCCGCGTCGCGTTTTTCCGTGAAGCACAGGGAGAGCGAACGAAATACCAAGCGCATAGATAGCCACGGCCGCATAACCGTAAGCGATGTAGTTCCCGTGGTCCAGGAACGAGTTGACCACATCGGCGCTAGATCCTTTGCTGCGTTTGCCACCCTCGCGCTTGAAATCATCAACCGCAAAAGCCGAGCGCAACCGGGCATAAAGCATCCTCGACCAGACAGCTTCGGCAGCAAGCATCGCGTCGGTCGTCTCGGCTCTCTGAACCGCAATCGAGAATCTCTGCAGATCAGCGTCTTCGATGGTTGCGCCGCGAGCCGTGAGAGCGGAATTGATCTTCCATGCAGACTGGACCCAGTCCGCGCGAACCTTCATGAACTGCCGACCCATGGAGAGTCGCCTGGGTTCGTCGAGCCACATGCGCATCCAGTCCTGCATGTACTCCGTGGGCCTGTACTCGCTCTGTGGCGTCATGAACACCGGGTCAACCGCGCCCAACAAAGGCGAACCGCCAGTGCCAACGAACCCGACCATGACACCACTTTCTGCCAGCAGGCGAACGGCCGATTCCGTGATCGAAGTGCCAAGGCCGAGCAGTAGAAAGGCCGTGTTCTTGTATGGAATGTTAAAGAACTGCTCGATTTCCTCACCGCGCTGCGTCAGGAAAAGAAGCCGGCCATCCTTCTGCATCACGCGGGCGCGCTCGATCAGGAATGCGTTCGCGCGCTTGCTGAGAAGAATGGCCCTGGAGGTTGGATCTGGGGTCCGGGGCCCAGCACCCTTCTTCACGGCGTTTCCGGTTGGCCCATGTTGGGCCAACCATCCTCGGGGGTGACCGGCAGTGCAAATCGCCTGGTGACGACCGACAAACCGTACACGTCTGGCTCAAAGGTGAGAGGCGAGTCGTCCGAGCAACACGCCGTGGCGTGCCGCACCGGTTTGACAAACAAGCTGAAGCCATGCCCGGAGGACGAACTGTTGAGGCGAAGGTGTGGCAAAGAATCTGCCTCACTCATCCGTCGAGCGCGAGACTCTTGGAGGCGACTTTTCCGATTAGGTACCCTGAACCGAAGATACTCCACATAACCGGGCGGCTCGTAGTCCGGCGCGAGCACCTTGACCCGCCCGATGTTCACATAGTCACGGATGAACTGCTGTTTTTCGAGCGAGTCGGCGAGCGTATCGAGAGATGCCTTCTCCAGTGCAAACACACGGACAAGGTTCCCCGGACTCGGCCTGGGGCCGGTCTTGGCCTGCGGGAAGGCCAGCGCATGCTTGAACTCCTGCCGAGCGGCGATCGCGTGGGCAAACTTGATCACCAACGCCATGACATCGTGAGCCACGGCGTTGGGCCGCTCGGCCTTGAACGCAGGCACCACACGCAAATCCATATAAGCCTGCGGCTGCATTACGCGGCCTCACTGGCTTCGGCCGCTTCTTGCGGCTTGGCGTCGCCGGCCTTGGCGTTCGCCTTTGCTTCGGCCTTGTCCGAGCCACCGCTGTACACGCCGCCACGGATCATCGAACCAATGCAGAACATGCCTTCCGGTGAGCTAGGGTCGATTTGATTCAGGCGCGAGAACATGCTGAACGCCGTCGCCTTCCCGCTACGAAAGAAGCTCATCAAGTCGATGGAGGCGCCGTTGGGCTCCACGGGCAGGGCCTTGCCCACGATTTCATACGCTTCGTACCACGTATCAAAGGTACGCAGGCGGTTGCTGATCTTCTGGTCCCGCAGCGCCGCCTGGCCCGTTACGGTCTGGTGATCCGTCCCCGGGTTCTTGGAGTAAGGAATCTCCGTCGCGAGCTTATAGAGCGGACGGGCGAAGCCCTTCGGTTTGTCTTCGACGTACGCCTGTGATGGGAACACTTCGACGGAGCCCTTCACTCCAAAATCCACCCGCGCGATGATTTCGACTGCTGCGTCGCGGTCGCCGCGCAGACCCGCCGCAATGATTTCTGCCAAGCGGATCTCATCGGCGCTGTAATTGCCGAACGATGACAGAGGAATAGTCAGCGAGTCGAAGACCAGCGATTGGCCGTTCGAGTCGACGGCGGTCGTGGTCACTGACTTGGCCACGACCCGATTGCGCCACAGGAAAGAGCCGTTCGCAACGTTCCGGGCGATGCGACGTGATACTTCCTGGAGCCCATCGCTGACCTTGGCACGGGCGACGAAATCAACGACGCTTTCCCGCACCTGCCTGGCCAGGTTGCCATCGCCGGAAGCGCACGCAAAAAGGGCGCTGTCCAGATCGAGCATCCGCAGACCGAATTTGACGACCAACGCCCTGGCGCTGATCCAGCCTCGCCGTCTCGGTCTGCTGGATATTCGATACATCGCGGTCCTTCGTTCCCTTCGCTGTATCGCCGGCTTCGCTGACGTTTTGCGTACCGCGCAGGCCGTGTCTGACCACGTAGACCGGCGGTGTTTCACTCTGCCCTTCGATCTCGTTGAAGAATGCACCAGCGCTGACAATCAATGATCGCTGGAAGGAAAAGACGCTGGGCACCTTGGTAAATATCTGGGTACTGGACATGAAGACTCCGTGCAAGTGAAAGAGAAATGAGAGGAAGGCGCGCTCCGGATTTGACTCAGTGCCCGACGAGGAAGACACGGTCGGAAGGCTTCTTGAACTTCCAGACCGGGATCGATGCAGTCTTCAATGACTTGAGTTGGACCAAGCCGACAAGAGGCTCCGCGAACGCATGAAGATGGCCATCACGCGTCCACACGCGTTCTTGAGCCTTGGTTATCTTGGCGTAGCCCATCGTCGCGGGAATGATCCACGGATTCTCCTCGCGGGCTTCGCGTGTCGGCAACGTGGCGCGCAGGAGAGCATCCAGCGTGTCCTCGCCGCTTGCCGGGACCGTCAGGTCGGGTCGCGCATGAAGGGCGAATCCGGTTCCGAGACGCTCCCGGACCTGGCCCATGTTTTCGAGATAGAAGGGATCCAGCGAGTTGACGGAAACGACGCCCCCGGCAATCCGTGCACTACGCATGAAAAGCTCAACCTTGTCTCGGTCGACGCTCGCCCCTTCTTCAAAGACGATCGCCAGGGACACAGTCAAGTCACAGCGCACGGTCGGCTGCAGGGACAACGCGTTTTTGTTCTTGGATGAGTAGTCATCGCCATTGATGAGCGCGGCCGCGCGCAACTGATGGGGTAGCCACGGGTACGTCCCGGCAATCTTCTCCGCGCGCAACCGGTAGTCGTGGACCACTGCGCCAACGCCGACGAACTCACGTCCGGCGCCGGGTGGCAAGCATTTCAATGCAAGGGCTTGGCCAAAGCCGACGTATGCCGTTGGGCCCGGCGGCGCCAGGAACCACCATGCCCCCTGGGCGTTCGCGCCGGCGACTTCCAGTCGGGGAAGCAGAACGATGAATTGGCTCATGGACATACCTCTTCTGCATAGGAAATCAGCGCCGCTAGCTCACCGTCACCGCAGACCACGTAGTCGTCCTTGCCGATCCGGTACTTGAACCTCTCGATGCTGTTGATGAGCTTTCGTGCGAACACCTTCTTGAAACTTCGGTCGCGGCGCTCCGGGTCAATCAGCGCCCTCAGGAACGGATCCATTGATGGCGACGTGAGACCGTTCAGATGCTCCCGGTTTCGGTCGAGGATCTCTCGTGCCCCGGCAGCCGCGTTCAGCGATGCAACTGCAATCGACTGGATGTGCTGCCGTTCCGCCTCGCGAATGTCCATGCCAGATGGCATCGATCCGCCGTTTGACTGTTGCAGGGCACGGCGCCAGAGGGCGAAGGCCGTGGTCTCCTTCTTCGGCGCCGCGAAGGCGAGCCCGCCGAGATGCCCCTTGAAGTGCAGCCGGTACGCAGTGCGGATTTCCTCGCTCTCGGTGGGTCCGCTGAATACCAACGGGCGCTGCATCGATCGGACGTAGCGTCCAACATTCTGTGGGTTGGAGCCGCCAATGCCCAGGATGGCATTGGCGCGAAAGATAGTCGACTTGCCTGTCTTCGGATCGGTGCTGGCTGCGGACTCAGTGGTGAGGCGTGTGCGGATTACGTCGCTCAGTCCGCTGCTCTGAAGCGGCGTGAGCGCAACCCATGGAGAAGCTTCCTCGCCGGTTGGCCAGATGATCTGGCGCAAGCGCGGGTCGATGAAACCGGTCCCGACGCACCCCGGCTCCGACATCAATCCGCGCAACCCCTCGATCATCGACAACTGCTCGGGGCTCACATCAGTGAAGAACTGGTCCCAGCTTCCATTGAGTACGCTGGCGATTTGTTTGAGGGGACCTGCATCGGTTGCCCCTAGTACGTAATCGACCGGGACCTTGGTGCAGTCCAGCGTGCTAACCGCTACGAACGGCAGCGGAAGACGTTGCGAGGGATCGAGTCGAACCCCTACTGCCGCGGCGTTGGAGTTCACGCTTCTCGACGACAAATGGGAGGCTGTCTTGATCGATTTCAGGCATGCCGCAAGGGTCAGCTCCGCCCACACCTTCTTCTCGATCGGCTTGGCCACCTTTTCCTTCGATACTTTCGGATTCCCAATCTTTTTAACCACGCTGGTAGCTGCATTTATGTTCGACATTCGTGTGCTCTCGATTGACCGGTGTTCTTTAGAATCCAAACATTACCGGACAAGAACCTGTTCGGATAAAAATTCCAGCGTCAAATTCGCCATAATTTGTTCATCTAATAGAAATACTTTACAAACGTTCGTATAGTGGTCGCGATGAGAATAGTGAACGATGCAAAACAGCGGTTTGTAGTCGAGATATCCACGATTTCCTGATTCGGTTCGGTGGTCGGGCCGTGGCGCCCAACGTCGTCTGGCCGCCATTGCGAACAAACACCGAGTCCGCCTGAGGCACCATTCCAATGCACATCCTGCTCGTCTCGCAGTGCGAGAAGAAGGCCATCCTTCGCACGGCCAAGGTTCTCGATGCGTACGCAGTTCGGCACGGCGATCGAACCTGGGTGACGCCTATCACCCGGAACGGACTCGACGCGCTGTACGGCGAACTGCGTAGCCGTGGGACTCGACAGACCGCCGTCGCTTGCTACGTCAATGACGGGGCGCGACGGCTCAAGCTCCTCTGGGTGGTTGGACGCAAAGGAGCCTTCGGCCCGGCTGGCTCGGTCGCCGTGGCCACGAAGACGCGGCCAATGAAGGACCTCGTGCTGGATCTATCACCCGCCGTACGCGTAGCGTGCCTGCTTGCCGAGTGCGCCGGCCTGATCCACGATTTTGGAAAGTATGGGCAGGTCTTCCAGGGCAAGTTGGACTCAACGACACCACTCGCCGATCCGATTCGCCATGAATGGATCTCTCTGCAGGTGCTGCTGTCGCTTCTGGATGGCGGGACTTGGGAACAAGGGTGGAACAAGCAGTTGCGCATGAAGGAATACCGGGCGCATGCGCACGGCATCGAAAAGGGACTCCAGAGCGTCGAGGCCGTGCTGGCCTTCCTGGTAATGTCCCACCATCGCCTGCCGCGCGGTCAGCCGGGCGGGCGTAACAGCACCGTTCGCACCAACATCCCCGGCGACGAAGAGTACATTCGGCCCGAGGCACTCATTGAGAACAAGCCAAATCCGTTCGTGAGTCAACCGTCGCCCCTGGCGATGAAGCGGATAGAACATCTGCTAGCGAGGATCCGGGCCTTCGATCTGCCGGACAGTACCCCGGAGGCCATGCGCGCGATCGCATCGCTGGCACGCATGGCGCTCATCCTCGCAGACCACCATGTGTCGAGCGTCGATAAGACGCAGTCCGAAGGGCACGGCCCAAGCATCGTGGGACAACCCGGTGCTGTCTTCGCGAACACCCACAAGCACAACGGCACACGGCTCAAGAATCAGGAACTCAGTTGGCACCTCAACAATGTTGGGAATGAGGCCGGCTCGATGATCCAAAGGATGCTCGCCTTCAGGCCGCCAGGATTGACCGGAGCCGCGGCCGATGTGATCCGCCAGCGATCCGAAGACAGGTTCCAGTGGCAAAACGTCTGCGCCGATGCACTTGAAGCGGAGCAGTTGAAGGACCGGCTGCCAACGCTGGTCATCAACATAGCTGGAACGGGGTGCGGCAAGACCCGGATGAACATGCGAGCCATCGCCGCACTTCGGCCGCCGGATTCAGACGGCTCCCAGGAACCCTTGCGAGTTGCCACAGCACTGAACCTGCGCACACTCACGCTGCAGACGCGGGACGCCTACGCAGAGCAGTTGGAGCTAGGCCAGAAT
>NZ_JBAUSA010001146.1:0-2517 GCF_049581465.1 Caballeronia sp.
GTCGCGCTCCCGCTCGACCGGCATGCATGAACCGTTCCTCTATACCAGTCTACGGTGCTCGCCTTCGGCGACGCCATAACTCGGAGTATCAATCCAATGTTCACCTTCACCGTTATCGCCACCGTCGCTTTGACGGTCCTCGCCTACGTCAAGCGCAATTAGTTTCCGGCTGTGGATTGCGGTCCTGTGTGCGTGGGTCTAGGGCTGTCATCACGAAGGGCTGTCGACAACGTTGCATCTATCTTGCGTCTCCCAAGCTGATTGCTGCGATCGAGCGGTACATCCAGCATCGGCGAGCGAACGACCATGGAACAAATCTTGGTCGCACCGACTATCACGGATTGCACGCCAATCTTCCGTTGATCTTGAGTCGAAGAGGGTATCCGTATTCGCTTTCGAAAAAGAGTCGCGTTGGGGAGTCAGGAGAATCGACGGACTATTGGGCCGCTGACTCACTACAGGCCTACGTCACGGCGCTCTACCGTGCGTCAAGCTCAAATGGTACGTCGCACAGTGGCAGGCGCACCTTCGCCACCAGGGCGCTAGCGAACGGGGCATCCATCAAACAGGTTCAATTCCTTTTGGGGCATGGGGATATCGATCAAACGAGCCGATATTTCGATGTTCCCTCGGCGGACATAGCGCTAGCGTTTTCAGAGGTCATCTGAAATATTCCGCGAGGCTTGTACGGGCTAAAGATTGGGCAAAAAATGCCGTTATATCCATAGCGGCCAGCGGGCGTTATCATGGTACGCAACGCGTATCATCAAAAAAGGCTATGTCGAATACTACCCAGCAGGAATATTTGAAGTCAGCGAAGGACGCGCTCGGCGTCACCTGGGATGCACTCGCCGAGTTGTCCGGCATCAATCCGCGTGCGCTCAAAACGTATCGGATGCCCGACACGTCGCAGGACTACCGACAACTGCCCGCCCTTGCCCGTGCGGCGATTGATCGCCTGGTTTCGAGGCGCAAGAAGAAAGTTCAGATGATTGATTGACATGGTACGCATTGCGTACCATACTTAGGGCGGGGAATAAGGGAAAGGCGAATGACGATGAAAAATTATGGCGTAACGATCAAGGCTCGAACCGCACCTCAGCGGCCTGTCGAAATGCTGCTGAAGGGTAGCGAGGGATCGCGGGTAGTGTTGAGCGCTGCCAAGCGTGTTATCGCGACACACGAGAAGGTAATCAAGGCTCTCGCGAACCGATGATAGACGCACAGCAAGTCATTGAGATTCACGATCTGATCTTGCGACAAGAGCCAGGGCTTGCAGGCGGCCACGGAGTCGGCCCACTTGAGGGAGCACTGGCGCGCGTCGAGAGCCGCATGCTCTACGGGCAGCTCTCGGATGTTTTTGATATCGCGGCAATGTATGCAGTAGCGCTCGCCAGGGGGCACGTTTTTAACGATGCAAACAAGCGAACGGCGTTGGTTACTGCATTGACCTATCTAGCTTTGCAGGGATATGACATACCAAGGTCCGACGTGCTGGAGGACATCATGGTGGACGTTGCCGAAGGTACGTTGGATGAGAGTGGCCTTGCGAGCCTGTTGTTCTCAATTGCCATCGAATAACACCGGAAAACAAGGTCAACATCCGCAGCAGCGACGCCGGTCTACTCTGCAAACATAAACGGGGAAACAAATGGCGCGACGGACAAAGGTTGGCAATCAGGTGATTGAAGCATGGAAGCGGACCGTGGTGAACGAGTATTGCAACGGTCACATCAATTCGGAGCGTAGCCTTCAGGCGTTGCTTTTCTCGAACCTGCGCGCGGTGTTTGCAGAAGATGAGACCGAGCGGCGCATCTTCGTCGAACCGACCGTGCAACTGCCGGGTGCGGGCGTAATCGGGCCAGACATTGTGATTTGCAATTCACGCGAAGCGATCTGCTTTCTGGAGTTGAAGTTTGCGCCGCGCGCCAAGGCGGACACAAAAAAGGACATGCGTAGCATCTCGTCGGTAGCGCGCAGCGAAGGCATATCCATTTTGCTCAAACGATATCGAGGCCCGGATCTGCCCTCGATGAAATTCGCCGTGTCGAAGACAGTCCTCTTCGCATGGGCGGGTATTCATGCTGGTAGCACGGAACCGTCGAAGGAGTGGACGGACCCAGCCTTTCAGGGGCACTTCCACCTCGAACTGCACGCTACTACAAACGACGGCCAGGCCCCTGGCGAGCGGTACAACACGAATGCACTACATGTGGAAAACTCGCCCATCGAGGCGTGAGCCTCGGAATAAAGGAAAAGATATGGACGCACTATTCGCCGCTGATGCGGCTGTAAAGGAAACCGTACCGGCTGTTGTGCGGCGACATAGGTCTGCCGGTTGGCGCTGTCGCAGTAAGGTCAGCGGGTCAAGCAGTGGTGATATGAGGAGGATTACTTATGAAACGAGCGAGTAGAACTGCTGTGCGGGAGACAGTGGAGTCTCGCCCCGACATTTCATCTGCCCTTTCTTGATCATGTGCATTAATTCGACGCCACTCAGAATGACGCGCGCGCAGC
>NZ_JBAUSA010001147.1:0-2054 GCF_049581465.1 Caballeronia sp.
AGTGACGAATCAGGCGCCGCCGCTTGAACGCTACAACGCGTTTTCGAGCGATCCGGCGCTCGTCGCCGCGGTCGCGCGAGAAGGCGCGGGCTGGCACCTTGACGCGCTGACTCGAAGCGGCCTTGCGCTCACGCAGCCCGAGGTGCTTGTGCTCGCGGACTTGGCGAACCGCCACGCGCCGGAGCTGCATCGGTTCAGTGCGCGAGGCGAGCGGATCGATGCCATCGAGTTTCATCCTGCCTGGCACACACTGCTTGCCATGTTGCGCGCTGGCGGCTTGCACGCGCTGCCGTTTGAAACCGCCTCGCCGCAGCCTGGCGCGATGCCTGCGCGGTGTGCCGGTTACTTTTTGCACGCGCAATTGGAAAGCGGCTCGCTATGTCCGTTGACCATGACGTTCGCCAGCATTCCCGTGTTACAGCGAGAACCTGCCCTGTTTGCCGGCGTGCAGTCGCAACTGCTGTCGCGTGAGTACGATCCACGCGACATTCCCCTCGCTGCCGGCAAGCGTTCGATGATGATCGGCATGGGCATGACGGAGAAACAGGGCGGCTCGGACGTGCGTAGCAACCGCACGCGCGCCGTGCCCGTCGGTGCGGGCGGGCGCGGCGGGGAGTATCGGCTGGTTGGCCATAAATGGTTTTTCTCCGCTCCCCAATGCGACGCCCACCTCGTGCTTGCCCGCACCGGCGACGACACGCCGGAAAACGGCGCGATCTCCTGCTTCTACGTGCCGCGTTACGTGCCGGACGGATCGAAAAACGCCGTTCAGGTCCAGCAATTGAAGGACAAGCTTGGCAACCGTTCGAACGTGAGCAGTGAAGTCGAGTTCCTGGATGCTTATGGCGTCATGGTGGGTGACGAGGGGCGCGGCGTGCCGACCATCATTGAGATGGCGAACTTCACGCGGCTTGATTGCGTGATTGGAAGCGCTGCGTTGATGCGCGCCGCGCTTGTCCATGCGATTCATCATGCGCGGCACCGGCGGGCTTTTGGCGCAAAGCTTGCGGACCAGCCGTTGATGCGTAATGTTCTCGCTGATCTCGCGCTGGAATCCGAGGCGGCGACCGTGTTGTTCATGCGGCTTGCGGCGGCATTCGAGCATTCGATGAAACCGGAAGAGCGCGCGTGGCGGCGCATCGTTACCCCGGCTGCGAAGTTTTGGGTTTGCAAACGCGCGCTGGAGTTCACGGGCGAGGCGATGGAGGTTTGGGGAGGGAACGGTTATGTAGAAACGGGGCCGATGGCGCGGTTTTATCGTGAGGCGCCGGTCAATTCGATCTGGGAAGGTTCGGGAAACGTGATGTGCCTGGACGTGTTGCGTGCGGTGGAGCGCGAGCCCGAAGCCGCACGGGCGTTGTTCGACTCGTGGCGAGCGGGTGCGGGTGAGCATCCGGCGTTGTCGATTGCGCTGGAAGCCCTGCTTGCGATGCTTCGTGGCGATGCGTCTGGGCGAGAGGAATCGGCGAGACGAATTGCGCAGCAACTAGTTTTGATCGCACAGGGGGTATTGCTTGCGCAGCACGCGCCGGGCGAGATCGCGGCGGCGTTTATCGAAACACGGCTGGGAGGTGGACGTGGGATGTCGGGGCGTGTTTATGGAACCTTGCCGGGCGGACTTGATCTTGAGGCGGTTATAGAGCGGGCGTTTGGCGGATAAGGGATTGTTTTGGGGGACAAGGGATTGTTGTTACGCCGTGGTCAGCGCGTGCAACTATTGGTTCATGGATGGGGTGGCGCCGTTGATTGGTCCACGGGTGCGATGTCGCGTTGATTGGTCCACGGGTGCGATGTCGCCGTTGTTCTTATGGCGTTGGAGGCGAAGCGTGTGCGCGCCGTTGGTGCTTGAGGTGGGTATTCGAGTGCGGGTTAAATATTTTGGGGCCGCGCTACGTTCGGGCCAAAAACCAGAACTCCACAACTGAGGACACTTAAAAATTGGCGGTTTAAAACGCGTTTCTTTGCTTCGTTTCTTTGCGCGTTTGCCAAAGAAATGAAGTTCCGCCCCGAACAGGGGCTAACAGAAATAAGCAAGAAAATCCGACTTAAGCAGA
>NZ_JBAUSA010001148.1:0-2983 GCF_049581465.1 Caballeronia sp.
CGGGGCGGGACTTCATTTCTTTGCAAACGCGCAAAGAAACGAAGCAAAGAAACGCGTTCAAACCGCGAATACCTCAGTGTCGTCGTTGCCCATTTCAGGTTTTTGGCACGAACGTAGCGCGGCCCCCGCAACCCCAACCCGCAGTTGAACACCCATCCCAAGCACTAACGGCGCGCACTCGCTTCGCCTCCAGCGCCCAAATAGCGCAACTTCGGCGCCCGTCGACCCGCTCACGTGCTGACCCACAGAAATTGGCGGGCCACCTAGAACTGCCCAATCCTTCCTCTCTCACCCCTCACTGACCGCAAGCAAAACCGCTCAACCCCTCACTCTCCCCCACACTCACTGGAGTCACACGACCTGCACGTGACTGGTGTATTTTGGTATCTGAATCAGATACCGTGCCCCGGCCGGCATGGTTAAGGCCGGTTTAAGGCGCCGCGTGGTCTAATGCAAAGCGCTAAATGCGGCCACCACACTCAAGATTTTTTTGAAGTGGTACGCCAGCCAGGCACGCCGGCTAAATCATTGCAGGCATCCACCTTGCAATTAGCGAGCCCGACCCGATTTATCCGACGCACGGCGCGCTTATCCGCACCGAGCGTTATTGAAAGATGTTGAACGTTGCTGCCTGGCAGCCGACTTATTTCCAGGAGGAAACTCATGTCGCTTTTTGACTCTATCTCGCGCACCGTAAAAGGTCTGCTGAACGACGCAGCCGACACAGTTCAGGACCCGTCGAGGGACTCGCGCCAAATCGTGCGCGAACTCGACGACAGCATCGCGAAGGCCGAAAACTCGCTGATCGAGATCGAAGCGCAAGTCGCCACGCAGCAAAGCAGGCGCGATGTCGCAGCCGAAAAGGCGAAGAAATATGAGGACGGCGCCAAGCGCGCGCTGCAAAGCGGCGACGAAGCACTGGCCCGCGAAGCGCTGGGCGCGCAGGCGAACGCCGAAACGGAACGCGACGCGCTCGCAGCCGAACTGGTGACGCTCGTGCCGTCAGTCGATCATTTGAAACAGCAGATCGACGACATGCGTCAACGCCGCAACGAACTGAACTCGCGTTCAAACATCTTGCAGGCGAAGCAGCAGATCGCGACGGCGAAAGATGTTGCGGCGACGGCGTTGGGCGGTATCGGCGGAAAGAACCTGTCGGAAGACTTTCAGAAGCTGGAAGACAAGGTTGCACTATCGAACGCACGCTCGGACGCGCGCTTGAATTCCGCCGACCAGAAAAGCGGCAAGGCGCTCGAAGACAAGCTGGCGGCGCTCACGCGTGGACCTTCTGTCGAAGATCGTCTGGCGGCGCTCAAGAAACAAATCGAACCGCCAGCGCAGTAAGCACTCGGTCGTTTCAGGCTGGACGCGCGGCGAACCCGGCGGCTACTCAACTGTTCGCCGCGCGGTTGCATCGGACGTAGGATGGAGATGTCGAAACAAACGGAACGGAGACGGGTGCGAACACGCCCGGTCGGGTGATGAAAAAATATCTGTTGGCTTTGGCCTCGTCGCTGATGCTCGTGTCGGCGGCTGCATTCGCCCTGCCGAGCGCCAGCCAGATCGAACAATCGATGACGCAGGGCAACTGGCAGCAAGCCGACTCGCAGTTAAGCGAGGTGTTGCAGGCCCATCCGGATAGCGCAAAGGCGCACTACCTGTACGCCCAAGTACTCGATCGCGAAGGCCGTTATACCGATGCGCTCAGTCAGGTCCAGCAAGCCAAGACGCTCGATCCCTCCGTCAAGTTCACCGATCCCTCCCGCTTCAACGCGACTGAAGCGAGGATTCGCTCGGACGCGAACCGGATGAGGTCGTCGGAAAATAGCAACGGGGCAACCAGCGTTGCCGGCAGCCGATTCAACCAGGGCGCGGCTGCGGTTCCAGAGAAGCACGGCCCGTCAATGGGCTTGTGGATCGGCATGGCTGTATTGTTCGCCGGAATCGCGCTCGTGCTGCGCTGGGGCCTGAAACGCGCGCGCAGCAACGATGACGGTCAGGCCGACGCGGATCGCCGTACGCAACTCAAACGCGCTACGGAACTGCTCAACGACGTCCGCTCGCTGAAACTCGACGTGCGTTTATCGACGCAACCGGGACACGAAGCCATGCTCAAGGAAGTGGAAGACATCGAGACGCAGCTGCGCGGGATGGTCGAGGCGCTGTCAAACTCGAAGAATCCGGTTCCACCGTATGCAATCGAAGAGTTGTCGAACCGGATCGATAGCGTGCGCGCGCGCTCAGAAGGACGTGCAGACCCCCATCCCGCAGGCGCGCAGACCATGGCCAACGGACCGGACGGCCAATCGGTCTATGCGCAGGAAGCCGAACGCTTCGGGCGCGGCCAGGCACCTTACTCGCCGTATCCGCCGCAACAGCAACCTCCTGTTATCGTGCAGCAAGGCGGCGGTTTCGGCGGTGGCATGGGCGGCTTGCTGACCGGCGTGTTGCTCGGCGAAGCCTTGTCGGGCGGACGCGAACGCGTGATCGAGCGCGAAGTCCCTGTCGACGACGAACGCCGCCGCGGCGGCAACGATAATAACGGCGGCGGACTGGACTTCGGCAACGGCTCAGGCGACTGGAGCGATAACAGCGGCGGCGGAGTCGATCTGGGAAGCAACGATTCCAGCGATTGGGATAACACCTGAACGTCTAATATCAGTTGCGCCCATGCTGGGCGCGCAGAAGAAAAAGCTCCGCGCGGCAACGCCCGGAGCTTTTTTTCTTCCTGATCATTGAGTTCAAGCGAGTTCAAGCGACGGCGTCAGCCACCGCCCAGGAACCGCAGCAACGCCCACAAGAATTTGAAAAATCCCACCACGAACTCCCAGACGCGTTCCAGTTGGTCCCAACCCGCGACCCGCACGATGAGATCAAACATCACGTCGTCCGTGCGACTGGGACGCGCTGGCAAAACGTTAAACATGGCGGTTTTATTGATGGGTCATTGTGCATGGACCGAATGATAGCGGGTCCCTTTACC
>NZ_JBAUSA010001149.1:0-5088 GCF_049581465.1 Caballeronia sp.
TGGCGCCGGGTGCTGGGCGGCTATACCCTGGTCGACATCGCGCACAAGGTGGTCGGCGTAGGCAGCGTCGGCCTGCGTGCCTACGTTGCATTGCTTGAGGGCAGCAGCGCCGACGATGTCGTGTTCCTGCAGCTCAAACAGGCCCGGCGCTCGGTGCTGGCACGGTTCGTCCATGGCGACTCGGCCTGGCACGCCCATCAGGGACAGCGAGTGGTGGAGTATCAGCAAGCGCTGCAAACGGTCAGCGATCCGCTGCTCGGCTGGACCACCATTGACGGCCTGCAGTACTACGTCCGGCAGTTCCGCAACATGAAGGGGACTATTGCACTGGATGCGCTCGACCCGTCGGCACTGACCGACTACGCCGGAATCGTCGGCCATCTGCTGGCGAAAGGACATGCCCGTACGAGTGGTGCCTCCATGATCGCCGGATACGCCGGTTCATCGGACAAGCTGGACAAGTCGCTGTGCCGCTTCGCGCAAGCCTACGCGGACCAGACCGAAGCTGACCACCAGGCGCTGGTCAAGGCCGTGGCCCGCGGTGTCATTCCGGTCGAGTATGGGGAGCAGGGAGCGGGGAAAACCGCATTTCGGCCGTAGCGTTGTCCACTTGGCGAGGAAGTCCGCGCTAAGCTGCGGGTCGGCGATCATCACACTGTCAAGAAAGTCTAGAAAAAGGAAATCTTATGCTTGTAGAAGACATCATGACGTCGCGAGTCGTCACCGTCGGGTTTGACGATACCTTGGCCACTGTCAAGGAAATATTCGATGTCCTAAAGTTCCACCATTTGCTCGTCGTCGAAGACGGGGAACTCCAAGGCGTTGTGTCCGACCGTGACCTGCTTCGAGCCATGAGTCCGTTTATCGGTAGCATAGTGGAGACACCGAGGGATGTCGGCGTCATGTCCAAGCGGGTGCACCAGATCATGACGCGCAAACCCGTTACGCTGCGCCCGAAGGCTGACATCACCGATGCGGTACAAGTGTTCCTTACCCATCAGATTTCGTGCATTCCTATTGTCAACGAGAACTTCCAGCCGGTCGGCATTGTCAGCTGGCGTGACATCATGAAAACGCTCGCGCCGGAGTCCAATCGTGCCTCCGCGAACCCGGCATAGGGAAACGACCCGACGGCCAGACAAATTCTAGAGAACACACATGGCTCTTGACAGCGAATCATTCGACCTCTTGCTGGCCGCCGTCCAGCGTTTTATTCGTGAGCGGCTGGTGCCGGCTGAGAACACCGTCGAGGAACTCGACGACGTACCGGCCGATATCATCGAGGACATGAAGACGATGGGGCTGTTCGGCCTGTCGATCCCCGAGGAATACGGCGGCATTGGCCTGTCGATGGCGCAGGAATGTGCTGTAGCCTATGAGTTGGGCCAGACCGCGCTGGCGTTCCGGTCGGTGTTCGGCACCAACGTGGGCATTGGCTCGCAGGGCATCCTGATGGACGGCACGCAAGCGCAGAAGAGTGAGTTTCTGCCACGCGTGGCGAGCGGTGAACTGATCATGTCGTTCGCTCTGACGGAGCCCGATGCGGGCTCGGACGCGGCGGCGGTCAAGACGCGTGGCGAGTTGGTCAAGGACGCGGGCGGCGACTATTACATCCTCAACGGTACGAAACGCTTCATCACCAACGCACCTCGCGCCGGCGCCTTCACGCTGATGGCGCGCACCGATGGCGATGGCGCCAACGGCATCTCGGCGTTCATCGTGCCGTCCAATCTGCCTGGTCTGAGCCTCGGCAAGCCCGACAAGAAGATGGGCCAGCGCGGCACCAAGACGTGTGACGTGGTGCTGGATAACGTGCGGCTGCCTGCCGCCAGCATCATTGGCGGCGTGCCGGGCAAAGGCTTCAAGACCGCGATGAAAGTACTCGACCGTGGGCGATTGCATGTGTCGGCGCTCGCCTGTGGCCTCGCGCAGCGCGTGCTTCAGGAGTCAGTCGCCTATGCAAAGGAACGCCGGCAGTTTGGCCAGCGCATCGGCGATTTCCAGCTCGTGCAGGCCATGCTGGCCGATTCCCAGGCGGAGCTGTATGCGGGATGGTCGATGGTGCAGGACTGTGCACTGCGATACGACGCCAAGCCGGTAGGCCAAAGCGACCCGGACGTCAGCATGCGCGCGTCGTGCGCGAAGATGTTCTGCACTGAGATGGCGGGGCGCGTGGCCGACCGCGGCGTTCAAGTGCACGGCGGTGCGGGCTACATCAACGAGTACAAGGTCGAGCGTTTCTATCGCGACGTGCGGCTGTTGCGCCTGTACGAAGGCACCACGCAGATTCAGCAGCTCATCATCGGCCGTGAGTTAATGCGGCGCGACTGAGCTGGCCGTGCGGCGCGCACCGGCGGCACTTCAAGCTGGGATAGATGACGCCCTCAGACATGATCGATCTCAGGCTTCGCTTGTCGTTTGCTGACCGCCATCGTCAGGTTCAAGAGCCCATACAATTCGCCTGCACTGGTCGCCTCAACTTCAACGTCGCCCATTGTCAGGCGCAGACGGCGACCGGCCCGGCCTAGCAACCATGCGTCGGCCGCCGCCGCAAGCACGGGCACCCCGACGTGCGTGAACGGAATCACGAACTCACCCGCGAACCCGTCGCCGCCATCCGCGCGATCCAGCGCAAACGTTACCGCGCTCGCGCGGTTGCCGTCGGCGCGCGCGAGGTGATAGAACTGCCGCAACTCGGCCTGGTATCCGGGGCTGAAAGACGCCTCGTCATCGCGGGCGCGTACCAAGGTCAGGTGCAGGGTGTCGTCGGTGACCAAGGCGTTCTCCTGATAGATGTAATAAAGAACATTATCAGAAATATACGACAGAACAAATATCGGCCCACTCACGGCGAAAAAACCCGCTTGGGTGACGCACACCCCACTCGATAAAACCCGCGGCTACAGATGCAAGCTGATCTGTGCCGCGAAGGCGCGAATCACTTCTTCATTTCGCGATAAAAACATCCACTGACCCATACGGGTCGAAACAAGGAGTCCCGCCTCGATCAATACCGCGACGTGCGCGGATACGGTCGATTGCGATAGCCCACTGCGCGCGTGGATTGCACTTGCCGGCACCCCGCAGCCCAGATCGACGGGCCCTTGCACAAAGTGCTCGCCCGGCGTCTTTAACCAGCTCAAGACCTCGCGCCGGAACGGGTTGGCGAGTGCCTTATGAATTAAATTCTCGTCGACCATAGGCTAGAACATGTCCGCAGCACTCTTCTGTTTTACGGGCTGAATTTGAGTTTCCTGCACGGTTCGCGAGGGGATAAAGGGGCCGGTGATCATGTTCGCGTAGCTTTGGCCCGGGCCTACCATCGGAAATACATTGGCGTCGTAGTCGATCATCACCTCAAGGAACGCCGGGCCGTCAAACTCCACGAACTCCCTCAGCATGTCCTCAAGTTCGCTTATCGCGTCAACGCGATGGGCAAATTCAAAGCCATCGGCCTTTGCCGCCATCACAAAGTCCTTGCGATGCAGCGCCTTGTCGCTGGTAAACATCCGCCCTTCATAAAAGAGCCGCTGCCACTGCCGGATCATTCCGTCACCGCGATTGTTGAGCAGCAATACCTTGACGGGGATGCCGTACGTGCTTGCCGTCTCCATTTCGCCGACATTCATGCGCATGCTTCCGTCGCCGTCGATGTCGATCACCAGTGCATCCGGTCGCGCCAATTGCGCGCCAATCGCCGCGGGCAGCCCAAAACCCATCGTTCCCATACTCCCCGATGTCAGGAAGCTCCGGGGCTCGACAAAGTCGAAGAACTGCGCAGCCCACATTTGATGCTGGCCGACGCCCGTGGTGATGATCGCCCGTCCGCCTGTGATTTCGCTGAGCTTCTCGACCACCCACTGCGGCTGAATCGCGGGGCTATTTCGATCGTAGTTCATCCCGAACGTCCGCTTCAGCTCCCTCGCGTGCTCGAGCCAGTCGGACGGCGACTGCGTCGCCGGACTGTGCTCTATCAAGGACAGTAACGCGTCCTTCGCATCGCCCACATGACTCCACTGCACGCGTTTGACCTTGTTGATCTCCGCCTCGTCGATGTCGATATGAGCCACATAGCGGGCGCCGCGAGCGAATGAATCAGGGCGGCCACCGGCGACCCGATCGTCGAATCGGGCACCCACCGCGATGAGAAAGTCGCAGTCTTCAACGGCGTAGTTCGCGGAGGCGGTGCCATGCATGCCGAGCATGCCGAGATTCAGTTCGTGTTTTGCAGGTATGGCGCCAAGACCCATGAGCGTCGTCACGATTGGAATGCCGTTGCGCTCTGCAAACTCTCGCAACTCAGCATGCGCGCGGGCCGTGATCACGCCACCGCCGACATACAGCAGGGGCCGCTTGCTCTGCCCCAGAAGATTGAAGAAGGCGTCAGCCTTTTCCCCTTCAAGACGCGCGCCTTTGGCCATGATCCGAAGCCGATCGGTGTAGCCGCGAAAATGCAGCGTGCCTTGCCCATGATAGGGCCCCGTCCAGTTCTGGATGTCTTTGGGCACGTCCACGACAACCGGGCCCGGTCGGCCAGTGCGGGCAATTTCGAACGCGGCTCGCAGTGTTTGCTCAAGCTTGGCCGGGTCGGTTACCAGGAACACCTGCTTCGCGCACGCCGACATGATGTTGAAGACGGGTGCTTCCTGGAACGCATCGCTGCCGATCGCGGCACGCGGCACCTGTCCGCAGATCAGGACGACGGGTATCGAATCGCCGTAACAGTCGGCGATCGGCGTCAGCGCATTGGTCGCGCCCGGGCCTGACGTAACCATGAACACGCCGACCTTACCGCTGGCCCGCGCATAACCGGCGGCCATGAAGCCCGCGCCCTGTTCATTGGCAGGTACGACAAACTTGATTTGACGCTCGGGATGGTCCGCGTTCATTTCGTTGAAACGAAACACGGCGTCGTAGGTCGGCAAGATCGCGCCGCCGCTATATCCAAACAGCGTGTCGACGCCCTGTTCGGCGAGTACGCGCAGGATGATGTCGGCGCCCGACATCGTTTCACTCGCCTGCGTTGGGCTCGGATCGGGTTGAACAGCAACGACTGGATTTTGGGTCATGGTTGGCTCGCGGGCAGAT
>NZ_JBAUSA010001150.1:0-2982 GCF_049581465.1 Caballeronia sp.
GGCACAGGCACAGGCACAGGCACAGGCACAGGCACAGGCACAGGCACAGGCACAGGCACAGGCACAGGCACAGGCACAGGCACAGGCACAGGCACGCCCACGCCGAGCGCCAACCTGGCAGTGGGCATGGTTGCAACCGCGAGCGGCGCGGAGGACGCGGGCGATGGTCCGGCCAATGCGGTCGATGGCAACCTGGGTTCGCGCTGGTCGTCGGACTTTAACGACAACGCGTGGCTCACGGTCGATCTGGGTCAGGCGCAGTCGTTCAACCGCGTCGTGCTGCGTTGGGAGAATGCGTATGGCGCGCAGTATCTGATCGAGACATCGAACGACCAGCAGAACTGGACGACGGTGTACACGCAGAACGCGGGGCAGGGAGGCAACGAGGACATCACGTTCCCGCTCACGACTGCGCGTTATGTACGCATGCAGGGGGTCAAGCGCGCTACGCAGTACGGCTACTCGCTGTATGAGTTCGAGGCGTACAACACGGCGAACACGCCGCAGTTCCCGATCACGGCCAGCGCGAGCGGCAGCGGCACGATTTCCCCGTCCGGCAGCACGCCGATATATCAGGGCGGCTCGCAGACTTATGCGTTCACGCCGGGCGCGGGCGAGGCGGTCACCGATGTGGTGGTCGATGGTCAAAACATCGGGCTGGTCAACGGCTACACCTTCAGCGACGTGCTGGCGGCGCACACAGTCAACGTGACGTTCGGACCGGCCGCGGCTGCGGTGAACCTTGCGCTGGGCTCGACGGCGACCTCCAGTGGCAACGAAAACGATGGGTATCCGCCGTCGGCTGCGGTGGACGGGAACATGAATACGCGCTGGTCGTCGGCATTCGTCGACCCGTCGTGGATTCAGCTCGATCTTGGCTCGGTGCAGGCGTTCAACCGCGTGGTGCTGTTCTGGCAGAACGCGTACGGCACGCAGTATCAGATCCAGACGTCCAATGACCAGCAGACCTGGACGACGGCGTACACACAGAGTGCGGGGCAGGGGGGTACTGAAGACCTCAGCTTCCCGACGGTGAGCGCGCGCTATGTGCGGATGGCCGGCACGCAGCGCAACTCGCAATACGGATACTCGCTGTATGAGTTCCAGCTTTATAACAACGTCACAGCCACACAGCCGCAGGCAGCCAGATGATCATCAGGAGAAACGCGCGGGGCGCGCAGAACGACAAAACGCGGGGCTTCACTCTGCTCGAACTGCTGGTGGTGCTCCTTATTATCGGCATGCTGGCAGCCATCGTCGGACCGCGCTATTTCGCGCAGCTGGGCAAGTCGCAGGCGACGGTCGCCCGTGTGCAGATCGACGTCTTCACTAAGTCGATCGACAATTTCCGGCTCGACGTCGGTCGCTTTCCAACCGCAGAGGAAGGTCTGAACGCACTGGTCGTCAAGCCGGCCGATGTAGACAACTGGACGGGGCCGTATCTCAAGAAGGGCGTACCGCTCGATCCCTGGGGGCATCCCTACGTCTATCAGGTGCCCGGTACGAAGGGCGATTACGCGGTGATCTCCTACGGCCGCGACGGTCGGCCGGGCGGTACCGGAGAAGATGCGGACATCAGCAGCGAATGATGCGCAAGAGACAGTGCGAGTGCGTCCGCTCCCCGGCGCGGCGGGCGTGGCATTCAGCAGCAATCGGTAGATAGCAAGACCCTATGCAATACGAAGTAAGAGCACTCTCTCGGGAGAACGAGATCATTGCGGTCGTCATCGACGCGCAGGACGAAGCGCACGCGCGCGCTCAAGTCGAAGCACGTGGGCTGCACGTGACGCGGCTCGCTGCGGTGCGCTCGTTGCGCGGGCTCCCCGTTTCGCGCGGCGGCGTCTCGCTCGTGCTGTTCAGCCAGGAGCTGCTGGCGCTGTTGCAGGCAGGCCTGTCTATCGTGGAGGGGCTGGAGGCATTGCTTGAGCGTGAGGGCGGAGCACGGCTGCGCGGCGTCCTTGGACGATTGCTCGCGGGGCTGCGCGAAGGCAAGCGCCTATCGAGCCTGCTAGCCGAGCAGCCGGATGTGTTTCCCCCGCTTTACGTCGGCATCGTGCGGGCGGCCGAGGGGACGAGCGACCTGCCGCGCGCGTTGCAACGCTACGTCGACTATCAGGCGCGTATCGACACGGTGCGCAACAAACTCGTCAGCGCTTCCATCTATCCGAGCATCCTGATGGTCGTGGGCGGCGGCGTGGCGACGTTCCTGATTGCATTCGTGGTGCCCCGCTTTGCGACGATCTACGAGGGCACGGGCAGGTCGCTGCCGTGGATGTCGCAGGTGCTGCTCGATTGGGGCAAATTCGCCTCGGCCCATGGTCTGCCGCTTTTCGCAGCGGTCATTGCCATCGCCATCGTCGGGGGTATGGCCGTGCGCGCCGCGATCGCGCGGTCCGGACTGCTGAGTATTCTGGGACGCATGCCGTTTCTCGGGGCGCACTTGCGCATCTATCAGCTTTCACGGCTCTACATGACGCTCGGCATGCTGCTCGAAGGGGGCATCCCGATCGTCGCCGCGATGGAAACGGCCAGCGGGACGGTTTCTCCCGCGTTGCGCGGGGCGTTGATGCAGGCCCGTGCCGCCGTGCAGGCGGGTGGAACCTTGTCCGGCGCCTTTCAGGCCTGGGATCTCGCGACGCCCATCTCATTGCGCATGTTGCGCGTGGGCGAGCGCTCGGGGGAAATGGGCAACATGCTCACGCAGTCGGCGGCGTTCTATGACGGCGAGATCACACGCTGGATCGACCGCTTCACCCGTATGTTCGAACCTCTTTTGATGTCTGCGATCGGGCTGGTTGTCGGCACGATCGTCGTTTTGCTCTATATGCCGATCTTCGATCTCGCTGAAGGCCTGTCATGACGATGCGCGAGACGATCGAGCCGCTGCTCGATGCGCAGCTGCTGTCGCGTGCGCGCGCGGCCGCATCCACCACGCAACGTCACATCGTGGCCGAGCTCGAGGCGCTGACCGGCATGGAGGCG
>NZ_JBAUSA010001151.1:0-5552 GCF_049581465.1 Caballeronia sp.
ACGTGTGACTGATTGAGGCGGCGCTACGTGATTTTTTTGTTCGTCCATCGTTTCAGTGGCTCGGTGAGTCGGTGGCTGTCTTGAGGCGCTGGGCGCTGCGGTATGCGGGTTGGGTGGTTCGGGCGACGTCTTGCGATGCCTGGGCGCCGTATGACGCCTCGAAGGATTGCGATCACAACAACGAATGTACGTCGCAAGATCCTGAGCACTGTTGCAAGCTTTGTAAACGTGGCCGAACGCGCGAAGCATGATGCTACGTCCCGGGGTTCATTCCAGTCCAGCCATGTTTCTTTCGATTGATTACGAGCGTTACACCATCGCGGGGGGGAGGGGAAACGGCCCGGAAGTATATAGGGCGCTGGAATGGAGGCGGCCAAAAGCTGCCCGTCGTCCCTATATTGACTCGCTACGAGCAACCGCCGCCCGTTTTATTCCTTCTGCCATGTACTAGACGTCCCACCGATCTCGTGTGTGATTTTTGCCACGCACTCGAGTAACGCGGGCGCGACTTTGTCCAGCAATGCCTCGTGCGGGGCCTGATACTCGGCGCCGCCGCAATTTACCGCATAACGCTGCCCGGACGGACCGACAAAGCCCGCGGCTACCGCGTTCAAGCCCTTGTGCCACTCACCGGTCGAAATGGCGAAGCCGACGCGCAGCGCGTCGTCCAGGCTGGGCTGAAGGCCTTCATTGACGCTTGGCCAGTCGTCGCCGGAAGCCGTCTGCAGGCTCTGCAGCACCGTGCGCCGATCATTCTCGCCGAGGACCGCGAGATAAGCTCGGCCGACCGCGGTGCGTCCCATGTCCATTCTCGCCCCGACTTCGAGCCGCGAGACGAGTACAGCGGAACGAGGCCGGATCGCATCGATGACCACCATTTCCAGCCGATCGCGCACAGCCAGATGTACGCTCAACGTTGTCTTGTCAGCAAGGTCGATGAGAAATGGCCGCGCTCGCGCCCGAATGTCGAAGTTGCGCAGGAACCCGTTGCTCAACTCCAGCACCGACGCGGTCAACACGAATCGCTCACTGTCAGGTAACTGGAACAGTAGGTTGGCACTGACAAGCGTGGCCGTCAGCCTCGACACGGTCGGTTTTGGAATGCCGGTCCATTCCGCAAGTTCGCGGTTGCTGACCGGCGCATTTGCTGCGGCGATGCGTCTCAACACGTCGAGACCGCGAGAGAGGGCCACGACTTCCTCTCCGTCACGCGCCTTTTCTTTGTCCCGGCTTACAGGCTGACTCTCAGTGCTTTGCATTATTTTTCGGAACTTGGTTTCGTTGAGACGCAAAGCCTGCCCATTCCCGATGCGGGTCGGTTCCGTGCGTGTCATCGGTTAACTTACTATTCGAAAGCCTGCGATTAGGACATTTTATGGACAAATCGCGATAGTTCCCGTTTCAGTAACATTTTTCGATCGTCGCGCGATGTTCGAAATTTCGCTTGACTAGAGTTCGCTTAACGTAAAAAATGGAACCCGATTTCGAAAGTAATGAAAAGTGGGTTCATCCACGTTTGACTACGTTCGATCACCAGCTCTCAGGTTCTAGCACGGCCCTCGGAATGGCTAGAACTTTTAAGGCGCTACGGCAACGTAGCGCCTTTTTTTTTGCGCCCAACGGTGAGTCACGGTAAAGGCCGCACATGTCAGCGGCGAGGCCGACGGGCGCCCGGCCATCCTACACATAAACGGCGCCGCTCAAAATCCGTAGCGGCCCGAGCACGATATTCCTGGTTCTGACTTGGCAACGCCGTTCCAATAAAGCGCGAGCGTCGTTCTCTTTTTGTTTCCTGCTTCGTTCCCGCGCGCTTATATAGGATTGCCGGCGGTGAACTGAAGTCTCTCAGGTTCCTGCGTTACTTCTCCACGTCACTTTAAGCAAATTCCTACCTGATAATAACTACAGGAAAGCGTAGTTTCCAACGCAATCGATCGGATTTCGCGCATCAATCGAAACGCATTGTGTCGCGATTCAACACGCTTCGATCCTCAAGCGGACCGTCTCTCCGGTCTTGCGCAGGGTGCCTGGCCCGGAAAGGCACGCATGCGGACCTGACATTGCAAGCGTCATGACGGCCGCGAACTGATAGTGGCTGCTCTGCGTGCTCACGCGTCCAACGCCGTGCCACGTGGTTTCCTGGCGTTGCACGGCGACGCAAAGCCGGATAGCGCCCGTAGCGGGTTCCCAGCCCGCGCCCGCTATCTCGAAAGCATCGAGTGAATTAAAAACGCCTTCCGCATATAGCCGGACGCTCACGCCCGGCCCTTCGATCCATACCGTCGCCTGCTGGAATTGATGTCCCCCGCGGCCGTGTCCGATTGTCATCTCAGTCTCGTTTGCATGAGTTCGCGAAGAGACACCGCCAACGGTTCGTCTGCTGTCATGGTCGTTCCTGGTCGCGATCGGTTGTGCACTGCTCGCGCCATTGTTCGCTCATGTCCGGCGAAAGCCTACTGCAGCCTTCTGTAGTACCCGCGGCGCTCGCGCTTCGATGAAATGCCCTCATTTCAGGCCACAAGAGGAGCATGACCATGATCGTGACGATCGTAAAAGGCGGCAGTATCTTGATGTCCAGACTTGATCGCGACAAGATGTTTCGATTGCGCTTCCGGATGTTTCGCGAGCGCCTTGGGTGGGACGTGAGCAGTACTGATGGCCGGGAACACGATAGCTTTGACGCGCTCGAGCCACTCTACGTGCTCGCCAAGGAGGGCAGCGCGGTGGTCGGCTGTTGGCGCATGTTGCCGACCACGGGTCCGAACATGCTCCGCGACACGTTCCCCGAACTTCTTGCGGGCAGGCCGGCGCCGGAAGACGAGCGCATTTGGGAGCTGAGCCGCTTTGCCGTCGACACGAGCAATGCCGTGCACCCCGGTGGCTTCGGGTTGTCGACCGTGCCGATCGTGATGATGCGCGACGCCGTGATATACGCGCGCTCGCAAGGTGTCGAAGTGTTTGTGACCGTGACAACGGTCGCGATCGAACGCTTGTTGCGTCAGATCGGACTCAAGCCGAGCCGGCTCGGCCCTGTAATGGATATTGGCGTGGAACGAACCGTTGCCCTTGCCTTCGATACCGACTCCAGCACCGAACTCGCCCTGTGCACCGCAGCCGAGAAACGACGCCTGGCCGATGAGCTCGCCGAAGCAGAGCGGACGCTTCCGGCGGGCGGGCCAAGTGTTCCGCCGGGGAAAGATTGAGCAGAACGCAGAAGGGCTCCGCGCTCTAGAACGCAAAGCCGCTTGCTGCGGCTTTCGCAACTGCCTGGAAGCGGCTGGCGACATCGTATTTTCGCATGATGTTGCGCACGTGATGGACGACACCGTGCTCGGTGATGCCCATCAGTTGGCTCATCTCCCAGTCAGTCTTGCCCGCGGCAATCCATTTGACTGTTTCGATTTCGCGGCGCGTGAGCCGCACGGGTGCTGCCAACGTCGGCTTCAGCAACTTGCGCATGGTTTCATGCACTGTAGCGGCGATGAAAGTGCCCCATAGCAGGCTTTCGTCCAAAAACCGGCGCGCGTCCGGGCCATTGCTCGTCACGCTGAAGCTGAGCATCGCAACGTCGCCTTCGCGCGTTTGCACGGGCAACGTGGCGCCGGCGCGCAGGCCATACGCTCTCGCTTCCTCGGCGAAATCCCGCTGTGCTTGCGACACGTACATGCCGTCCGACCACACCATCGGCGCTACCGACGACACCGCGTGCCCCACGGTCGGGTCGATCAACGCGAAACCGGCGCTATCGTAGTCGCGCCGCCAGGTGGCGTTGTAGTTGGACATGATGAACTCGGTGTGACGGGTGCAGCCGAGCGCGAAGCGCGCACCGTAGAGGAAACCGTCAAAACCCTGCCGCAAAGTCAGGTTGGCCAGCGCATCGAACACGGCATCCTTCGACTCGGTCTGCCGAATGGCCGAGGCGGCCGTCAGGATGGCTGCGGTATCGAAGGTGGCTTTCAAGTTCTTGTTAGCGATGCGTGGCGAACATTTTTCCCGGCTTCAACAAACGCCTGCCTCGCATCGCCCAATAGATTCCGGCAATGCCCAACACGGCCGCGCTGCCAAACACGACCATGGGGGAAACCTGCTGCGGCGCGGGATTGCTCGTCGCAATCATCATTGCTGCGAGAAGCGCGACGGCTGCCTGCAAAAATGCGCGCATGGCGCGGCTGCGATGGTCGGCGAAGCGTACGGAGCGCGAAATGGGCGTGCGCGTGAACGGTTCGAACAAGATCAGGCCGGCGACGAGGGCAACCAACAGGTTCATCAGAATCATGACAGCGCTTCAATAACGGATTTGGGAGGACAGCACTATAAAAATATGCTTCGATGAAATGAATCGGAAGGTTCTTAAAGCGGCACGGAACCTGATCGTTCCATGGGTTGTCGGGGGAAAAGTCGACATCGGCCTTGTCTTGGGTCAACTGAAACCTGATCGAACGGCCAGCATCCAATCCGTCAATGGAGAGCAACGACTTCGGACGGTTATCATTGGTCATCCGGTGAAACATCGAACTGGAGAACGCAACAACGTGCGGGCGCCTAGAAGCGCACGCAGTTCAGGATGATGACGATGCAAAAGAAATGGATCAAAAGACTGGCCGCTGCAATGACCGTATTGGGATTTCTCGCGGGGTGCGAAAAGCATGACGCCGCTGCGGGAGAGGCCGCCGGCGCGATGAACAACGTTGCCAGTCAGGCAGGCCAAAAGGTCGATGAGGCGGCGAGCTACGTCGGCCAACAAGTCGATTCAGTGAAACAGTCGGCTGAGCAGAACCTGCAATCGGCGCAAACGCCGCCCGCTATTTCGGCGAGCGAGGTGGCGGCATCGGCGCGGGCGAACCTGACAGGTGCGGCCAGCGCGACCAACGCGGCCATCGTCAATGCTGCTAGCGACACCGGGGCTGGATTGCAGACCGCGGGACGCAAGCTTCAGGAGTGGTCTGCGTCGAGCGCGTTGTCGTCGGGGACTACAGCCGGAAGCACATCGGACAGCACATCGGGAAGCTCCGCGACCACGGCGCCGGATCCCGGCAATGCCCGGACGGATATGGACAAATAGTTTCTGGTTTTACCGGGCCTCCCGGGCGGAGACGGCGCGTTTATAGATGGTTTGTAGGCAACCAGCGACGCAGCGCTACCAGTTTTGTCTGAGGAAAGACGCGTTGCAGCGGGTAAACTGGCGTTCCATTCAATTTTGCGAAACGCCATGAAGCCATGCCGTATTTGGGCGCTCGTTGGCGCGCCGGGACTGGCCACGTTGCTGTGTGCTGTCCTTGCAGTTTTTTGCGCCAGCGCGAATGCCGCTCCAGCGCTCGAGCTTCCGTCTTTTCAAGAGCTGATCAATAAACCAGACGCGTCGGCGTCGGTATCGGCATCGGCGCCGGCCGATACGACCGCTCCCGCCAGCGATGCGGACCTGACCCGCTCGCTCGACACGGTCATCGCCACGCTCGACAGCGACCGGCAACGTGCGGCGCTGGTCGCGCAACTGAAAAAGCTTCGCGACGCCAAGCGGGAAGCTGACACATCCACATCCGCGCAGGCTGGAG
>NZ_JBAUSA010001152.1:0-7947 GCF_049581465.1 Caballeronia sp.
GGCGAGACACTCGTTACCTTGATATTAAAACCGCGCAGTTCTTTCTCCAGTGATTCCGAGATCCCCTCGAGCGCGAACTTGCTGCCGCAGTAGTACGAGATACCGGGGAGCGCTACGAGGCCGGCCATCGACGTGATGTTGATGATGTGGCCGGTGCGTCGCACACGCATTGACGCAAGCACAGCCTTGATCATTGCGACGGCGCCGAACACGTTGACGTTGAACTGGCGCAGCAGTTCGTCGAGCGGCGACTCCTCAAGGGTTCCCTCGTGACCGTATCCGGCATTGTTCACGAGAACGTCGATCGGCCCCACGCGCTCGGCGATGTCCTTGATGGTCGGCTCGATCGCGGCGAAATCAGTCACATCGAGGACCACGCCGTGAGCACGGTCCGCGTGCAACATCTCGAACTCGGCGATTGCCGCCTCGCTCCTCACTGTACCGATGACCGTGTGTCCCGCCGTCAATGCCGCTTCAGACAACGCCCGGCCAAAGCCAGAACTGACGCCGGTAATCAAGAATACCCGCTGGGCAGCTTGGCTCATGGTGTTGACTCTCTGAGGTTCTCAAACTGCCGCATAGGGCGGCAGACGCCTTTGTACCAATGCTTTTGTCAGATCCAATGCGCCGCAAGAGACGCTCGCTCACGCATTGCATGTCTCTGGAGGGGTTACTTTACTAGCGCCGAGTGGGGAATTGGAACTGGCCATCGGTCAAAGGTCCTTTTCGTACGCGGAAAGAGTTCCGTCTCTGACGCATTGGCCGCCTGTAAGCGCCTGTGTGCGCCTCTACGGCGGCGCTGCCGATCAGTCGCCTTCCTTGCCGTCGATTGATTTTGCACTTCGCTTTAGCTGGAGAATCTCGCCCGCCTGGATGACCGAGTGGCACATGTCGTCGATTGAGACGCGTTTTGCCATGGCCTGGGCACGCAGCATGTCGTAGGCCTCGTATTCGCTCAGTTGATGCATGAGCATCAGAATGCCTTTCGCCTCGGTCAGAGCGCGGTTATCCAAAAGCTTTTGCTCCAGCTTCGCGATGCGTTGCGTGTATTGCCGGGCTTGTTTTGCGTGCTGCAATGCCATTACAACCGCCGACAACAAGCCAGATGCCCGGATCGGAGTAGTAATGATCGCATCGGCGCCCATCTTGATTGCCTGGTCGATAAACGTAGGGTTCTCAAACGCCACGACCGAAATTAAAGGCGGTGCATCAGGACCGAGCCACGCGTCTTTCGGCGCCCGCTCTTCCGGCAGGAGCGCGCGGAACACAAGGTCTACTTTGTCAGGCAAGACATCAGACGGTGGCCAAATTGTTTCGACCACTAAGCCAATTCGCCTGAGGTGGCTAGTCAGAGTCAAGCCGTCGTCATCGTCAGGATGAAAAACGACCACACGCAGACCGCGGTTCAGGATTGAACCGGTCAAGCTCCGTTGTCCACTATCGCTGCGCGCGCTCACGTCAGTTGCCTCGCGTGCTGAGGTTCGTGACCCAGTTCCCGAGCGTTTGCCCGGTCATGTACGGATCGGGGGGAACCGCGAGCTTCGACTCCCGAAGGATGCTGAATTGCCCATCGGCATTCGCGCGTCCGACACGCGGGTAAAGCGCCATATGATGGTTCACCGGGTCGATTCGCACACGCCCCTGAGGCGCCGCGAATTCCGCCCCTAGCAGGTGCGGCATGATCTTGCCGATCTCGTCGGAACCCGCAAGCTCAAACGCGCGGGCATACATGTGCATCTGGTAGTAAGCCGATTCCCAGTTCATGTCCACCGGCTGCTGCTCCCCAAAGCGTGCTTGATGCCGGTGCAAGGCTGCACGATTCTCGGGGGTGTCGACGCTCTGGAAATAAGGTGCGGCCGTGAAATGACCTGCAGCGACACCGATCTTCATGGCAGAGATTTCGGTCTCGGAGGTATTGAGGCTCGCGATTGGCATCGTGGCCGGATCGAAGCCGGCTTCCCTGTACGCCTCGTACAGGTACGGCACGGTTTCTCCAATCACCGTACTGAAGATCCAGTCGGGTGCTTCCCTCCTGATGTCCTCAACGACAGCAGCGAATTGGTCGCGGCTAGCCTCCAGATCGAGATAGCGCTCTCCCAAGATCGCGCCTTCGGGATGCTGCGACAACAGTTCCCGCATGGTCCGGTTGCATTCGTACGGATACACATAACTCGACCCGACCATGTAGACCCGTGCGCCAAAAGCTTCCGTCATGAAGTCCGCTAGCGGAACGCCGTTTTGATTGGGCGACGCACCGCTATAGATGATGTTGTCGGAATACTCGAACCCCTCATATTGCTGCGAGTAAATCAGCAGCCGGTTGTGTTTTTCCACCACCGGCAACATCGCTTTGCGGCTGGAAGACGTATATCCACCGAAAATCACGTTGACGTTGTCCTTGATAATCAGCCGCTCCGCAAGCTCGCGAAAGGTAGCGGGATCAGAACACGCGTCGTAGTGGACCGCGACCAGTTCCCGGCCCGCTACACCGCCGCGTTCGTTGATTTCCTCCATGGCCAGGACTGAACCGCGCCACTGGGACATTTCCAGCAGCGCGGTCGAACAACTTTGGGAACAGAGAAGACCAACTTTGATGGGATCGGACAAAGCCATTGCGATACATGCTCAACGTGAGTAATCGATTGCAGGACAAATCGATTGCAGGACAAAACGATCGCAGGACAAGGCGATTGCGGACCGGGCGCATGGCGAACCACGCGAACCCGGAACCGGGCGAATGTGCAGGATACTCCGCTCATCTGTGATGCGCTTATTTCAGGTAACTCTTGGCGATCATCGCACCCACGGTGTACTTGGGATCCACGAAATTGCCCAAGCGGACCTTGCCTACCTGACTCAACATCATATATGCATCCCACTTATCAAAACCGTACTCAGCGGCCATCCAGAGCACCAGTTCGCGGTACGCAATACGCGTCGCATCCTCCAGTGGCCGCGCGCTACCAATGCTCATTAGCGCATCCTCGTTCTCCAGCCTCGGCCACTTGATTTGCCAATTCTTGATGAGATCGACCCGAACGGTCGTCGTGCTCGCGTATTCGACTGCAGTGCCGCAAACTTCGCCATCGCCCTGACAAGCATGTGCGTCTCCGATGAACAGCCGCCCTCCTGGCGAGCGCACCGGAAGGTAGGTGATACTGCCTGGACCCATATCGGGTACGTCCATGTTGCCGCCGTGCGAATCCGGCGTAAGCGAGTTGATCGAATCGATCTCCGGCGACAAGCTCAAGGTGCCAATGTGAGGCCGATACGGCAGCGTGTTGCGCCGGCTCCAGTACACATTCTCTTCATCGATCTTGATCTTGCGGACCACCTCAGGCAGCGGCTCGTTCAGTAGCGCTGTGTAGTCCGTACCAGTCAGTCCGCCGAAGTTTGCAATCATGCAGCAGAATCCATGCGGATCGTCCCCACGAGGACTCATCTTTTCGATGTGCACTGCAACAACATCGCCCTTCTCCGCGCCCTCGATCATGATCGGACCATTCTGCGGGTTCAGGAATGGCACATTGAGCAACTCGGAAGGCTTGTCGGTTTCCTTCGTGATCTTGCCGTCAAACGCGTCTCGCGTTTCCACCACCACGCGGTCGCCCGGTTTGACGTGCAGCACCGGCTGCGAGTACGGCCCGATGGTGTAGTGATAGGTCTGTTGCAACTCTTCCGTGAGGTGATGCACGACAGGCTCACGGCTCGCTCCAACGCCACGCTTCATCATGATTGAATCTTCAAGCCATTTCATCTTTCGTCTCCGTTAGAGTGCCAGGTGCTGCCGAATCAATTCTTCATCCGCGAGCTGCTCGCGGGTCAACGTGTCTACTATGCGCCCCTTGTCCATTACGCAGCAGCGCGTCGCTATGCTCTCGACCATACCCATATCCTGCTCAACCAGCAGAACCCCGATCCCGGTCTCCCGCGCAATCAACAAGAGGGTCTCTCCAATCAGGTCGACAATAGACGGCTGGATGCCCTCGGATGGCTCGTCGAGCAACAGGATTTTTGGGGCGCTTATCAAGGCCCGCGCAATCGCCAGTTGCTGCTGCTCGCCTCCACTCATCGTGCCAGCCTTCTGCTGGAATTTCGCCTTCAGCACGGGGAAATAGCTGATCACTTTGTCCCGCATCTCGGCCGCGCGACTGCGATTTGCTTGTTCGCCGACCTGAAGGTTCTCCGCCACGGTCAGCGCGCCGAATACCTCGCGCCCTTGCGGGACGTATCCGATTCCCTTCTGTGCACGTGCATAAGGCTTGTCGTGTCCCACTTCGCCGTTGTCCAGCTCAATGCTGCCGGCGCTCAAAGGCACGAGTCCGATCAGCGTGCGCATCAGCGTCGTCTTTCCGACTCCGTTGCGCCCGATCAACGCGAGGATCTCGCCCTTGTTTATCTGTAGCGAAACACCGTTAAGAACCCGTCCGCCGCCATACCCGCTCTGAACTTCAGACACCTCCAGCAGCGCCGTCATTTCTTTCTCCCAAGATAGATTTCGGCCACGTCGTCCCTAGCGAGGATTTCATCCAGCGGGCCATCCGCGAAGAGGCGTCCGCCATGCAGTACGGTTACCCGCGATGCAATCTGCTTGACGAACGTCATGTCGTGCTCCACGACCATGATCGTGAGCCCCGCTTCTCGAAGCCGCTTGATCAATTCCCCCGTTGCGTGCGTCTCCTCAACGGACATTCCTGCCACCGGCTCGTCCAGGAAAAGCAGCTTTGGCCCGAGCGACACCGCCATCGCTATCTCTAGCCATTGCTTCTTGCCATGAGAGAGGTTGCTCGCCAACACGGACTCCTCTCTTTCCAGCATGAATCGTTGAAGCAGGCTGTCCAGACTCTCCGGACGATCATCCTTGGCTCGGTGCAAGCCAAGCTGCAGGTGTTGGCGAACCGTCAGGTCCGCGAACACGCCTGGAATCTGGAATTTGATGCTCATGCCCATTCGAATGCGCTCATGGGGCAATACATGGCTCATGTCGCGCCCAAGAAAATGGACGCTGCCGTCCGACGGCCGATGCTCGCCGGTAATGAGTTTGAAGAAGGTACTCTTTCCAGCGCCGTTGGGACCGATGACGCATCGAATCTCTCCGGCGTTCACCTGGAAGTCGATGCCGTTGATCACATGTGCGCCACCGAAGCGCTTCGTGAGCGAGCGCGTCTCAAGTAGTACGGTCACGATTTGCTCCCCTTTTGGGCCTTGAAAGCATCATTCGGTTCGCGCAGCACAGGCGCCTGCGGGCGGATAAAAAGCCGCTGAAGATGATTCGTCACGTACGGAAGCAGCCCCTCAGGCGCCAGCAGCACGACGACCAGAAGAATGGCTCCCATGAGGATGAGCGCGTACTGACTGCCGTAGACCGCCAGATACTGCGAGAGCCAGACAAGCCCGGCTGTGCCGATGATCGCGCCGCCAATACTCTTTCGACCTGCGGTTGCAACCCAGATGACGGGCAATGCGGCCGACGTCAGTCCCATCGTGGAAGGCGTGATGTACGAGCCCCAAATCGTGTACAGCGCGCCGGACACACCACCGAGCGTACAGCCAAACACGAAGATGAGAAGTTGATGCCGACGAATGTCGACGCCGAGCATCTCGGCCCGTTGTGGATTTTCCCGGATGGCAACCAGCGTCAGGCCAAAGTTGCCATCAAGCAGCCTTCGCGTGATCCAGTAGACAAGCGCAAGCAGCACCAGCACGAAGTAATAGAAGCTTGTGTTCTCAAGCGTCAACGGACCGCCAGGCCAGGGAATTGTCAGCGGTGGCATTCCCCCCATGCCGTTGTAGCCATTCAGTCTCGCCGCGCCGATAGTCCATTGCGGGCCCGCTGTCTGCGACATGAACGTCTCGAGCACGAGCGTGATGGACAACGTCACGATGCCGATGAAAATGCCTTTGATCCGGCCGTAGAAAATCATGTAGCCGATAAGGGCTGCGACGACAACGCTTGTCAGGAGGGCAGCGGCCAAGCCGCTCCACGATCTGATCCAACTCTCGCCGAGGTTCAGCGTAACAATCCCGTATGTATAGCCTGATAGTCCAAAGAACGCAGTTTGACCGAAGGAAAGAATACCGCCGTGGCCCCACATTGCCGCAAGTCCAACCGCGCAAAAAGCCCATACCAGGCAGTAGGCGAGGTTGCCGCTCGTGTTGGCGTCCACGATCAACGGCAAACAGAACGCCAGTAGCCATGGCAAAAGCCTGATGGCCCGCGAAGTCGCTCGCGCGCGTGGCGTACCGTTCGAGGCAGAGATTAATTTGTTCACAGCAGCCTCCTAGCGCGAACGCGAAAACAAATTGCCCAGCCCTTGCGGCATCAGGCGAATCACGACGATCACCGTCAGCAGCAGGCCAATCTGGCCAAACAACTGGCCATATGAGGCTGTGAGTCCGGTCTGTATGACTGCCAGAATTCCTGCTGCCGGCGTAGTACCCGCAATGACGTTGGCGCCACCGACCACGACCGCAACGAACGCCTGCACGATGAAATTGCTGCCCATAGTAGGCACTGCGGTCATCGTCGGGGCGTACAAGGCGCCGGTGAGGCCAGCGAGGCCCGCGCCAAGCGCAAAGGTCAGCGTATAGAGGCGGTCAGTGCGCAATCCGAGGCACTGCGCCATCTTGGCGTTCTGGATCGTCGCTCGCGCACTCACTCCATAACGCGTCTTGAAGAACAACCAGTACAGCGCGAACAGGATGCCAAGTGCGATAGCTGGCAATACAGCACGATAGGTTGAGAACGAATAGTCGCCCAACGTGAACGAGCCAAACGGCGTGCTGATTCCCTCAAGCGACGGACCCGCAAGCAGCAGCATCGTCTGCTGGACGATAAGGCTAATCGCCCATGTCGCCACCACCGAGTCGAATAGCCGGTCGTAGAGGTGACGTATGACAAGGCGCTCGATAAGCACCCCGGCAATAGCGGCGGCAATCGCACCAAGCAGCATCGCAATCGGCAGCGGTACGCCGTGCTTGGCCGTGATGATGGTCACGTACGCGCCGCACATGATGAATTCGCCGTGCGCGAGATTGATGACCCCCATCATTCCAAAGATCACCGCAAGCCCGAGCGCGGCAAGAACGAGGTAGGCGAAGTTGTCGCCGAACTGATATATCAGCGAATAAAGCAAAGACAGCAAACTCATAGGAACCTCACCCAAATTGCCAGCAGGGCCGCCCTGGTCGGTTGGGCTGGCCGTGCTGGAATCAACAAATCACAAAACGGGAGATCTATCGGCCGCTTACGACTTCGGCAAATCGGTCGGCGTGTACTGGTGATGATCGGGCTTGGCCGGCAGATCGCAGCCAACCTTCCCGAGCCAGTACGGCTGGACATCGTTCCATACCTTGGGGATCTCCACCGAGTGATCGGCTTTCACATGGACCAGGTATATGGTGTGACTCACATGATGACTTTTCGGGTCCATGCAAACTTTGCCCGACGGGCCGTCGGTGCAGACTCCGCCGCTTTCGAGCGCCTTGCGTACCGCGTCCTGATTGGTCGACTTCGCCTTTTCGACAGCGGCTTTATAGAGGTAGACCGCGTCGTATGCGTTTGCCGCTTCTTGAGTGATGTAGGGCTCGTTTGGAAACTTCGCGTGGAAGCGCTTCTTGAAGTCGTTGCTCGCCGGCGTATCGACTTCTTCCACGTAATTCGTCGTCACGTACATGTCCTTGAGTGCAGGCGGTTTGAAACGCTTGTGCTCGTAAGCCTGACCGACGCTGACTGAACTAGCCATCGGCAGGTTCAGATGCGTCGATGCCTGTTGCTCGTAGTAGGACGCCTGGTTCGCTCCAATCAGAAGCGTCACCACGAAGTCCGGCTTCGCCTTCTGGATGTTCTGGATCGTCTGACCGAACTGCGAGACGCTGAGCGGGACAAACTCCTCGCCGACCATTGTGCCGCCATTTTCCTTGACAATATTGCGCACCCATTCCGCC
>NZ_JBAUSA010001153.1:0-2295 GCF_049581465.1 Caballeronia sp.
TCCCCGGACCGAGTGTGCCGGCCAACAGCACGCCTTATGCTGCCCCGGCCACCCCAGCCACGGCGCCGTGACGAAGCAGGTTCGAACACGTCACGTTCGAACCTCTATCCAACGCGCCGCTTGTGCGCTTTACGTTGCAGATCCAACCAGAGGAAATCTCACATGAAACGTTTGTTGCTGGCACTCGGCAGCGCTGCACTCATCGCCCAGGCACCCGCGTTTGCTCAATCGGCTCAGACAGCCGCGCATCCGACCGTCCTGCTCAAGACCTCCGATGGCGACATCAAGGTCGAGTTGTATCCCGAGAAAGCGCCTAAGAGCGTCGCCAATTTCCTCGACTACGTGAAGTCCGGCCAATACAACGGCACGATTTTTCATCGCGTGATTCCGGGCTTCATGATCCAGGGCGGCGGTTATTCAGCGAACGGCGCTGAGAAGCCGACGCGCGCGCCGATCCCGCTAGAGAGCAAGAACGGGTTGAAGAACACGGTGGGCACGCTCGCCATGGCGCGCACGAGCGATCCGGATTCGGCGACGTCACAGTTTTTCATTAATACTGTCGATAATGCCGCGCTCGATTACCCCAACGGCGACGGCAACGGTTACGCGGTGTTTGGCAAGGTCGTGGTCGGCCTGGACGTCGTGAAGAAGATCGAAGCCACGCCTACCACCACGCGCGGCGGGATGAGCGACGTGCCACAACAGCCGATCCTGATCCAGTCGGCCACCGTGGTCGCCCAGTAAGCCTGGCCCGGATAAGCCGGCAACAGGCATGCGCCGTGCGCTTAAGCGTCATGGCCCCGTACTCTTAGATAAGGAAAGGAACCCATCATGGTCGAACTGCATACGAATCACGGCATCATCAAGCTGGAACTGAATGCCGAAAAAGCACCGAAATCGGTTGAAAATTTCCTGAACTACGTAAAGAAAGGCCACTACGACAACACGGTGTTTCATCGCGTGATCGACGGTTTCATGATCCAGGGCGGCGGTTTCGAGCCAGGCATGAAGCAAAAGCCGACCGATGACCCGATCGACAACGAAGCGAACAACGGTTTGAAGAACGAGCACGGCTCGGTCGCGATGGCGCGCACCAATGACCCGCACTCGGCGACGGCGCAGTTCTTCATCAATGTGGGTGACAACGAGTTCCTGAACCATTCGTCGCCGACGCCGCAAGGCTGGGGTTATGCCGTGTTCGGCAAGGTAGTCGATGGCCTCGACATCGTCGAGAAGATCCGCAAGGTGAAGACGGGATCGAAGGGCTTTCATCAGGACGTGCCGGTGGACGACGTCGTGATCGAGAAGGCAGTCGTCGTCGAGGAATGATCGACGGCACGCACAGCGTGGAAACAGCGGACGCCATGCGTCCGCTGTTTTTCATTTCCGACCTCCATTTGAACGACACCATTCCGCGCACCGTCGCAGCGTTCGAGCATTTCATCGAAGTCACGGCAAACGGGGCGGACTCGGTATTCATCCTTGGCGACCTGTTCGAATTCTGGGTCGGCGACGACGTGCTGAAGCCCTCCGTAGCCGGTCCGCGTGCAGCGTTTGTAAGACGCATGACCGCGCTGATGCATACGCTATCCGAACGGGGCATAGCGTTGTACATCATGCACGGGAATCGGGATTTCCTGCTCGGCAAGGGGTTCATGCGGGCAGCCGGCGCGTTGCCGCTTCCCGATCCTTTCGTGATTACCGCGTTCGGCACGCGCATTGTGGTTGCGCACGGCGATGCGCTTTGCACAGCCGACCCTGCCTATCAACGGTTTCGACGGTTCGCGCGCAATAGCGTCGCGCAGCGGGCTTTCCTGAGCTTGCCGCTGACGATGAGATTGTCGATTGCGGAGCGCATGCGCTCGAACAGCGAGGCAGGAAGAATGCGTCCGGCCGAGGCGAAATACGACGTCACGCGCGAAGCCGTGGCGCAACTGTTCAAGCGTACCGATACCCATACGATGATCCACGGCCACACGCATCTACCCGCCCGTCACAGGGAAACCGATGGCGTGCGCTGGGTCATGCCTGACTGGGAACTGGATCACGGCGAACCACGCGGCGGCTATCTGCGCGTGGACGCCGAGGGCATTCGAGCGTTGCCGCTAGAACTCGAATAGAGGTCGATCAAGCCGGTGATGCAGCCCGTTCATCGACGTGCGGTTTCGCCTTTCATCACCGCGGAAAGGCGCTTCAAGTCGATGAACGCGGCGCTATCTGCGCAGCTCATTGCGTCGATGCGCGTCCCGAGTTTTTCGAGCGCCGCGATGATCTCGTCCACGCGCTGGGTTTGTG
>NZ_JBAUSA010001154.1:0-4773 GCF_049581465.1 Caballeronia sp.
TGCACAGCGTTGCCAGCAGCAGCGTGCAAGTGGCGCTCGACGCCGCGAAGCCGACATACGGCAGCGCCGTGTTAACCAACAGGGCGAGCACGAAGAACGCCGGCACGATCAAATCGAATGCGCTAAAGGCGGGGCCGTGGGCTTGTAGTGTTCGCATGACGTTCGCACGCCTTCCCTGGTATGTTTTGAGGCGCAATGTCGGGCCGATGTGCGGTCAGCCGTGCACGGCACGGTTGAACGTGCGGCACAGCAGCGCGCCGACGACGCTCGGCGAGAAGCGCTTCGCGTTGACGTAGCCACGCTGCACGAGTTCGGCCGATAGCGACGGGTTCGCGGCCAGCTGTCCGATGCTCGCGGCCCACGCGACAGGATCCGTCAGCCCGGCGACCGGCAGGAACGAGTCGCCCATGGTGGACCGGTACACGGGCAAGTCCGACGCGATCACGGGAATCCCCACGAGCTGCGCCTCGATCACCGTGCGTCCGAAACCCTCCTGAAGCGTCGGCGATACATAGACGTCGGCGGCCTGGTAGAAACAGCCCATCTCCTCGTCGCGGGCGCCTTCGATGAAATGAACTTTCACGCCCGCCGCGTTCGCCAGCTCCCGGCATTCCTGCCGGTTCGCGGCGTTTTGTGCGCGCCCGACGCGCAGGACGATCACGTCCTTGCGGCCCAGCAACGCGAGGGCACGAAACAGCGTCGCATTGTTTTTGCGGCTCTCGTCCGTGCCCACATTCAGCAGCACCAGTTCATCGCGGATAGAAACATCGAACTGCGCTTTCAGCGTCGCTCGCGCCTCGCGGCGAACGGCCGTATTGACGGGTGCAAAACGGCCGTCGAATGCGACGGGCACGACGTGACTGCGTTCGGCCGGCACCGCGATATCCGAACACGCCTCGCACGCGGTCACGTCCGAGGGCGACAACACGAGGTCCGCCGTGGCGACCAGCGGCTGCATCAGGCGGATGTACCCGTTCTTTAGCGTCTCAATCGGTCCGCGCGCCTGACCGCGATGCTGAACGTGGTGCAGGATCATGCATACGCGTCCGCCAGCCAACCTGATGATCGGAATCAGGAAGCTCAAGTCTTCCTGATACAAGACGACAAGGCTGCTCGAACGTGCCGCAGCGATCGCCCTCAGGGGGTAAATCACCAGTTGCAGCCAGTAGCGTTTGAACGAGCGGGGCTCGGCGGGGATATCGATGGTATCGATTGCGAAATTCGGGAACGCCGACATCATCTCGATGCAGTCGAGGCTGTACTGCATCACGCCGTTCCAGCTTGCGGGCCGGGGACCGAGAAACCACACCACCCGCGCCGGATTCGCGCCAAGCCGTTGCGCGTTTTCGGTGAACAATGAATCACTCATGCCCTGCACTCCCCGGCAACCCTCATCGAAAACGTGGCTGTCTGTTCTTGTTTGTGTTTGTGTTGGCGCTAACGCCTCGCGCCGACCCGCCTCGCCCCATCGTCGCGGGGCGTACGGAGCCTCAGGTTTCAGCGGACGTCTCGCTCGTGTACTTGCCATAGTTGTTGTACGAGTTCGAGTAGTAGCCGTAACGCAGCGGCGAGGGTTCGAAGCCATTGAGGACGAGACCATCGACCTCCGTGCCGACCTTGCTGAGACGGTCTACCGCTTCCACGACCTCCGCATAGCTGACCGTCGCATGGCGGGCCACGAACAACGTGACATCGGCATGCTTCGACAAAGCCGGCGTATCGGCGACGGGCAGCACCGGCGGCGAATCGATGATGATCATTTCGTACTCGTCGCGCAGGGTCCTGAGCAGCGGCTCCAGTTTTTCCACCCCGAACAATTGCCGCACGTTCTTGACGTGCTTGCCCGCAGCCATGGCGTCCAGATTCTTCGACGAATGCGTGATCGCCGATCCCGGCATGATCGACCCGGAGAGGACCTGGGACAAACCGTCGTTCTTGGCTACATCGATGTAACGATGCACCGTCGATTGCCGCATGTCGGCATCGAGCAAGAGCGTCTTGAAGCCCTTCTCCGCAAACAAATACGCGAGGTTCGCGGCGATCATGGACTTGCCCTGCCCCGGCACCGCCGACGTCACCATGACGACCTTGGCGTCGTGCTTCGCGGCCAGCGCGTATTGCAACGACTGCGCGAGTGTTGCCATGGCTTCGACCAGCGGCGTGTCCGACTGCTCCTGGCTAACCATGAACACCGGTGTCTTCTTCGTATTGGCCGCAAGCTGATGCGGCGAGACCGGCAGGACGCCGAGCGTCTGGATGCCGACCATTTGTTCGAGGCGTCTCGGGTCCCGAATACTCCCCGAGAACAACGCAACAACCTGCGTCGTCACGAAGGCAAGGACCAGTCCCGCCAATCCGCCCAGCAAGACCACGAGTGAGCGCTTCGGCCGCACCGGCTTGTCCGTCACGACAGCGGCATCGACCAGCGACGCGTTGCCGACCGTTCCAGCTTCGGCAATCTGCAACTGTTGCGCATTGTTCATGAGGCCGACGTACAACTGGTTGCTCACGTCGACATCGCGCGCGAGACGCAGATATTGCTGCTGCAGGGCCGGCAACTGCCCGGCTTTGTCCTGCAGGGTCTTGGACTGCGCGTCGAGCGTCTTGAACTTGTTTTCGGCGGCCTCGAGTTGCGGCTGGCCCGGTTCAAACTTCGACAAGAGATCCTGATAAGCCAACTGCGCCTCCATCCGCGATTTTTCAACCAGCGCGGACTGGTCGAGCAGCGACCTGACTTCGCCCTGGACGTCGATCGTGCGCTGCTGGTTGCGGAAGTCGTTCAACGCCTGCTCGGCGGCCTGAACGCGCGCCCTTACATCCGGCAATTGCTTGTTCAGGAAATCGAGGCTGCGTTCGGATTCGGCCGAGCGGCGGCGCGCGGTGGTGTCGAGATACGCTTCGGCCACCGCATTCACCAGGTGGGCGGCGAAAATCGGATTCGCGTCTTCAAAGGTGAGCTGCATGATGCCGGATTGCCGCTTGGTTTCCGACACGGTGAATTTCTTCAGGATGTCTTCGAGACGCGCCTGCGTCGCAAAACGTTTCACCTGGAATACGGTACCCGGGCGTCCGATGATCTTGCTGACATCGACCGAGTAGCCGTTCTGCATGCTCGGCGTACCGACCACGCCCGCCAGGATTTGCGTGCCATCGCTATCTTTGAGCGACCACTTGCCGCCTGCGAGCGCATCGAATTCGAAACGCTCGCCGAGTTGATCCCTGGGTACATCGAAGGTCTTGAACTGGACGTCTTCGCCGCCCCACGCGAAAAATGGTGCTTTGAACAACGGTTTGACCAATCCGTCGGGGCCTTTCGGCAAGATCGAACCTAGCCCCCGGCCGAGGAGCGGAATGGAGTTCTTGACCGAGACCTGGGCCTGCGCGACGGTCGCGTTCATTGCCTGAGTCAGGACGGCGCGCGAACGCACAATGTCCATCTCACCCAGCACAGGCGATTCCTGAATATCGAGCGCCTTGGATACTTGCGACAGCGAGCCCAACGCGCTGGCTTTGTTTTCCTCGACCTGAATCAATGCATCGGCGGAATACACGGGCGTCGACAGGACCGCGTAAGCGAGCGCGAGACCAAGCACCGCGCCAAATACGCTAAGGAACACGTAGCGATAATTCAGCAAGTTCTCGAACAGATCGACCGGCGACAATTTCAACGCATCGCGCGAGACGGTTCGCGTCTCATCGCCGACGTTCGAAAATAGTCTGTTGATGGCCATGCAGAGACTCCAGTATTTAAAATCCGGTAACTACGTGACACACCGCACCGCGCATCGCGCCAGATAATCGTGTAATTCTTTGGAAGACTTAATGACCACCGTATAAGACCACAGCGCCGGATCGGGTTCTGTTGGCAAGCCAACACGTGTCATTTACTGAGTCACGTACGCTGAATCACTTACGCTGGGTTACTTACGATCACGCAGCGGTAATTCGTCCAACGCGAAATAACGCGACACACTACGCACGGTGAACCATGCTCATGCTTAAGCGTTTCCTGCCGTTCGCTTTTATTGCGCTGCATTTTTTCGCAGCCAACGCGCGTGGAGACGAAATAGTGTCCGCGCTGTTGCCCGCCAATACATCGGCTGGCGCTGCGTTTCAAGGTTCGTCGAACGGGAACCTCCCTGGGAGCGCGTCCATCTCGAAGGTCAATGTGCATACGCTGCTTTATCCCGCCAGCACGACCCGGGTGCTGGCGCACTACCTGCCGTGGTGGGGACCGGATCCACGCGGGCTGGACGCGGGCTATCGGTCCGACGACCCTCAACAGGCATTGCGCACGTTCATGGACATGCAATCGCGCGGCGTGGACGGGTTGATTATCGACTGGTACGGCAAGGGCAATTTCACCGATACCGCCTGGAAGGCCTCCATGCCCATGCTGGCCCAGGTTCCATCCTTGTCGTTCTCGATCATGATCGACAGCGGCACCTTCAAATTCAACGCCGCTCCCGGCACCGACCTGACCGGCACGATCCTGTATCACCTCGACTACCTGGCCCGCACGTATTTCCCGTCGAAGCAATACTTGCGCTACAACGGCCATCCGGTGGTGTCCGAATTCGGCATGGAGGGCGTGGGCAATGCGGACTGGACGCGCATTCAGCAGGCGTATCCGGAGATCTACTGGATCCATATTCACGCGGCGGGCCTTAATCGCCCCGGGAGCACGGGCGCGTTCGTGTGGGTCGACGCGTCCACGAAAGCGGCCTACGGCAACCGCCCGGCCGACCTGAAGGGCTTGGAGCGGTTCTACAC
>NZ_JBAUSA010001155.1:0-1757 GCF_049581465.1 Caballeronia sp.
GCCCCGGACAGGGGCTAACAGTAATAAGCAAGAAAATACTACCTATGCAGAACGACCACGCTAGCAGAAGGACTCCACCCTAGCCCCACACTCGCCGCCAGCAGCACCGCCCAAACCCCGCCCCCAGCGCCAGCGCCTAAAACTGCGCGACGACACTCGCGCTAAACCTCCGCGGAAGAGGCTCAATCGGATATCCACGAAGCACCCACCCATCCATCCCGCCCTTCAAGACAAACACATTCGAATAGCCGCGCGCACGCAACTGACCACAAACCTTGCGTGCGGTCGCATCGTTCGGACAATCGCAATACACGACCACCGGACGCGCCGCAAACGAAGCACCGGCACGGTCCATCGAACTGAGATCGAAGATCGACGCGCCTCGAATTCGATAAGGATCCTGCCGGCGTATCGATTCCCAACGCGCGTCCATGACAATGGGCGGCGAGTCGGAGCGCAGCATTTCCTCCAACCGCTCCGGCGTGACATAAACGCGGGCGAGCCACTTGCGCAAACGCCAACGCAAGACGTATCGATAGATCGGGTAAAGAATTGCGACGGACACCAGCACGTCGATAATCGTCCCGCCGTGCGGCTTGAGCACACGGATCAACATCCCGAGTTGCCTTTCGAACAGCGCGCCGCCCAGCAGCCAAAACGCAGCCCACGCCGCCGTGCCCGCCGCGTCCCAACTGAAGAACACCCAGGGCGCAATGCGCGTGCTCCCCATCAGGGGCGGCGTGATCAGCGCAAGGCCGGGAACGAATTTCGACACGGCCACGATCGGCGTCCCGAAACGCTCGAACAAGCTGCGCGTGACACGCACGCTCGTATCCACCGACAACGATATCCGCGCAATCACCCTGATCAGGCGGCGGCCGTACTTGCGCCCCGCCGTGAACCACACGGTATCGCCGATGAGCGCTGCCACGACCGCCGCGGCAAAGACATGGGTGAACGGCAACGTGCCGTTCGCTACCGCCGAGCCGGCGACTACCAGCACGGGAATGACCGGCAGCGGCGCGCCCAGCCGCGTGGCCAGCACATTGGCGAACACGGCCGCACTACCCCACGCAGCAATCTGCGATGTCGGAATCTCGATCAACGGCGCATCTCCTGAAGTATCCCGTCTTGCATCCCGTCTCGCCATGCGGCGGCGAACATCATCGGTTGCCCGACTCGATGAGCGTCACGGGAACTTTCCCGCATCCAACACTGCTGGAGACTTCAAGGTCGTGCCACGGCGACTTTTCGCCGCGCGTGGTGATCATCGGATCGGCGTCCCTTTCCGGACGCAGCACATTGAATGGCCACGCAGGCCGGCGCAGCCGCTCATGCACCATCGAGCCGAGCCAGATCGGCGTGGGCGCATCGCCGTCGCGTCGCTTGACGGTGTAGGGGGTGGGCCAGAATCGAAGCACGTCGCGTTCGTCGGGCGTGCCGAGGGAACGAATGAACACGAACGCCGACGGCTCGCCGTTGTTCAACCGCGGCAGGACCGGCAACGCCGTGGCGGGCACATTCGGCGCCACGAGCGACAAGAGGCTGCGAAGCGAAAGCGAGCTTCCCTCAACCCAGCCGCGACTCTCGAGCTGAGCGGTTATCTGGTCGGCAGTGGCTGTCCATTGCACGGTAATCGGTTCCCTCCGGTCGCCTTCCATGTTGGACCGATAGCAAGAAAAGGTCCTCCACAAGGAATCGGTCCACTGCATCGGCGTCACTTCGATGTTTGCCTGCGTTTGCTGGTGGTCGTCCAC
>NZ_JBAUSA010001156.1:0-3646 GCF_049581465.1 Caballeronia sp.
GAATTGCGCAAGGACGGCGTCGGGATTGTCTATATCTCGCACCGGCTGGACGAATTGGCCGAGATCGCAGACCGGGTGACGGTGCTGCGCGATGGCCGCACCATTTCTACCGATGACTTCGCCGCGACCACCATCGACCAGGTGGTCTCGCACATGGTCGGCCGGGATCTCGACGATGTGTTCCCCGAACGTAAGTCGCACCCGACCCAGGACGTATTGCTGAGCGTGAGCGGCCTCACGCGCCGCGATGTGTTCGGACCCGTCGACTTCGAATTGCGTCGCGGAGAGATCCTCGGCTTCGCGGGACTGATGGGTTCGGGCCGCACGGAGGTGGCGCGCGCCGTGTTCGGCGCCGATCCGGTGGACGCGGGCGAAGTTCGTCTGCACGGCACGCCGCTCTCGATCCGTTCACCCATCGACGCCATTCGCAACGGCATTGCGTATCTCTCGGAAGATCGCAAGGGCAATGGCCTCGCGCTGCAAATGACGGTGGCGAAAAACATTACGCTCGCGAATATCGAAGCGGTGTCGGGCGCGGGCGGGTTCATCCGTTTCGACGACGAAGCGAAGGTCGCGCAAGGCTATATCGATGCGCTCGGGATTCGTACGCCCGGGGTGCATCAGGTCACGCGCAATCTCTCGGGCGGCAATCAGCAAAAAGTGGTGATCGGCAAGTGGCTGTTCCGCGAATCGAAGATTCTTTTCTTCGATGAACCCACGCGCGGTATCGACGTCGGCGCGAAATACGCCATCTACGAATTGATGGACCGGCTGGCGGCGCAAGGCATTGGCGTGGTGCTGATCAGTTCCGAGCTTCCCGAGATCATGGGGATGACCGACCGCGTCGCGGTGTTTCACGAGGGCCGCATAGCGGGTGTTCTCGAAACAGACAGGACCACTCAGGAAGAAGTTATGCACTACGCATCGGGACGAACCTTGTCCAAATCGAATTGAACCGGAGAGCCCATGCTTGAAATGACCACCGACGCGGCCCACGCCGACCGTGCCCGCGCCCGCGAGCGTCGTAAGGATTTGATCCAGAAGTTCGCCGCGCTCGGCAGCCTGGTCATGCTCGTGATCGTTTTTTCGGCGACCAGTAGTGCGTTCATGTCGCTTGGCAACGGCATGACGGTGGCGTTGCAGGTGACGTCCATCGCGTATCTCGGCATCGGTGCGACCTGCGTGATCATCACCGGCGGGATCGATTTATCGGTGGGATCGGTGCTGGCGCTCTCGGGCGTGGCGGCCGCGATGCTCGTGAAAGCCGGCGTTCCCGTGCCGTTAGGGATGCTGGGCGGCGTGATCGTGGGCGCGATCTGCGGCGCGCTCAACGGCATATTCGTGACGCGCATGGGCTTGCCGCCGTTTATCGCGACGCTGGGGATGATGCTTGTGGCTCGCGGCGTCGCGCTTCAAGTGACGGGCGCACGTCCGGTGTCCGGTCTCGGCGACGCCTTCGGCGAACTCGGCAACGGCGCGCTGTTCCGCATTGTTCACGTCGGCGCTGACGGCTTCCCCGACATCGTGTTTCCAGGCATTCCGTATCCCGTGATCATCATGATCGTGCTGGCGGTGGCCGTGTCGATCATGCTCAGCCGCACGTCGCTCGGGCGACATATCTATGCGGTGGGATCGAACGCGGAGGCGGCGCGGCTTTCCGGCGTGAACGTGAATCGGGTGAAACTTTTCACGTACGTCCTGTCCGGCGCGCTAGCGGGACTGACCGGCTGCGTGTTGATGTCGCGGCTGGTTACGGCGCAGCCGAACGAAGGCGTGATGTACGAACTCGATGCCATCGCGAGCGCGGTGATTGGCGGCACGTCGCTGATGGGCGGTGTCGGCACGATCTCGGGCACGGCGATCGGCGCGTTTGTGATCGGCATTCTGCGCAATGGACTGAACATGAATGGCGTATCGAGTTTTATCCAGCAAATCATCATCGGTGTCGTCATTCTGGGCACGGTGTGGATCGACCAAATCCGCAATCGACGATAGGGGGGGTGATGAGTTTAATCGGATACCTAAGTAATGGTTCCGCGATTTACAACACACGGCGACGTTTAAGAAAACCATAAGGAGCGAGACATGAAAGTACTTTCAAAGGTGCTGTTTGTAACCGTTATTGCCGCTGCGGCAAGCAGCGCGTTCGCGGACGGGGGTGAAATCGCGGTGATCGTGAAGAGCGCGAATTCGAACTACTGGCAAAACGTTCAAAAGGGCGCCAACGCAGGTCTGGCCGAGGCCAAGGGCTACACGCTCACGTTCCAGGGTCCTGCGGCGGAATCGGATATTGCAGCCGAAGTGAACATGGTCGAGAACGCGGTGAACCGGAAAGTGGCCGGCATCGTACTTGCGCCGTCGGACCCGGATGCGCTTGTGCCTGCTGTGAAGAAGGCGTGGGAAGCTCACATTCCGGTCGTGATCATCGACTCGGCGCTTTCCGATTCGGGCAAGCCGTACTACCAGGCTTTTCTCTCAACCGATAACGAGAAGGCCGGCGAGATGTGCGCGCAGGCGTTGATCGCGAAGGTTGGGCAGACCGGCAAGATCGCGCTGATGTCGTACGTGGCGGGCGCGGGTTCTGAAGTGGGTCGCGTGGGCGGTTTCCGCAAGTACTTGTCGGAGCACTCGAAGCTTCAGGTGGTCGGACCGTTCTACTCGCAGTCGCAAATGGCGAACGCGTTGAACCAGACGACGGACGTGCTCGCGGCCAATCCCGATTTGAAGGGCATTTTCGGCGCGAATGAGCCGACCGCGGTCGGCATGGGGCGCGCGTTGTCGCAGTCGGGCAAGGCGGGGAAGATCGTCGCTATCGGCTTCGACGGCAATCTGGATTTGCAGAACTTCATTAAGGACGGCACGCTGCAGGCGATCGCCGTGCAGAGCTCGTATCAGATGGGCCAGAAGGGCATTGAGGCGGTGGTTGGCGTCATCGAAAAGAAGGCGCCGCCGAAGTTCGTGGATACGGGCGTGGTGATGGTTGATAAGGCCAACATCGACCTGCCGGTGGCTAAGAACGTTTTGTATTGATGGTCTTTTAGTGATTGATACGGCGCCAGGGTCGCGAAGGTCCAGCGTTGTTCGCTGACGGCGATTAGGTCAGTTCGTCGCGATAGTTCCGCAGTTGCTTAATCCGCCTCAAAAAGCCTCCACGCCTGGGCTCGACCCAGAGTGGAGGCTCTCTTCCCGACCCTCGAATTTCCCGCTATTTAGCTCGCTGGCAGAACAATGTGTTCTTTCGGCGCGGCTATGCGTCGCGCGTCTGCTCGCCTACCATGCGACATCCGTTTGATATCCGTATTGATACCTTTCTTGGAACGCGAGTTCGATATGCAAAAACATTTCTATCGCTGGATGGTGGCAGCGGTTGCTGTCACGGCGCTGTTCACGGCCGCCGCTCACGCCGATGTGGATAGCAGCAAGAGCAGCGTGATTGCGACCTCGAAGCAGATGAACGTTCCGGTCGATGGCACGTTCAAGAAGTTTACCGCCCAGTTGGACTTCGATCCCGCCAAGCCGACGGCGGGCAGCGCGAATATCACCATCGACACCACGAGCTACGATCTCGGCGATGAAAGCTACAACAAGCAGGCCCGCGACAAGGACTGGTTCGACACTGCGCACTTTCCGACCGCGACGTTTGTAT
>NZ_JBAUSA010001157.1:0-1817 GCF_049581465.1 Caballeronia sp.
AAAGAAACGAAGCAAAGAAACGCGTTCAAACCGCCAATACCTAAGTGTCGTCGTTGCCCACTTCTGGTTTTTGGCCCGAACGTAGCGCGGCCCCAAACATTTAACCCGCAGCCGAACACCCTCCCCAAGCACCAGCGGCGCACACACGCTTCGCCTCGACGGCCCTATAGCCACGGAGCCATAGTCGCGGGGGCTATCCGTGTGGCGCTCCCCATCCTGTTCACTGGTCACACAACATCAATACCTTTTCCTGCGGCGTGCACGCGCGCTTCGGCGCAACTCTGGGTTTCGTCGCCCCCATCGCAGCGCCAGCGTCACCCGCGTCGGCTTCGTTGCTATCAGCCGGGGCCTTGGCGGCCGCCATCTTGCGGATGCACTCCCGCAGAACCTTTTCCGTCGGCGGATAATATTTCCAGCCACGGCCCAGCGGCGGCAACTCCATCTTCACCTGCTTCCATTTCGGATGTCCGTTAGCCTGCAATTCATCGAAATGCGCGCAGAGAGAATCGGCGAACTGCGTCATCTCTCCAACAGTACCCCGCAGATTGTAGTCATAGGTCACAAGGAATGCCTTCGTAGTGAGCGTCGGTGAGTCTTCCTTGATCCAGTTCGGATAGCTCGTGGTCCGAATAGTCGCCGGGAAATAAGTCTGCTCGGCACGCGCTGTCTCAGGCGCCGAAGGATCAAGCTTCAGTAGCTTGATCTGGCTAAGCAACTCAGGGTTCATGTCCTGGAAGAGCTTGGCCGGTTGCCCGACCACAATGATCGCCACATCGACCTTCTTGACGATCAACTTCGCAAGCGCGTCTTCGTTGCTGTAGTGCTGGGTGTTCTCATCAGGGATCGGCTCGTTGAACATCAGCTTGTACACGGTGTTCGCCGACAGGGTCGTGCCGCTGCCAATCAGCCCGACGCTTATGTTCTTGTCCTTGATTTCGTTAATGGTGTTAAGCGGCGAATCAGATCGCACCACGAAGTAAATCTCTTCGTTATAAAGCGGCATGATCAAGCGCAGGGGCTCGATGATCTTGCCCGCGTCAGGATTGTGCTCCTTCGCCATATCGAGGTAAGCCTGATACACGTCCGACTGTACCAGGGCGAATTTCACACCAGGCTCAAAGCGCATGCGCTGCACGTTCTCCGCCGACCCCTTCGATGCGAGGACATCAAGGTTCATGCCGATCGGCCCCGCTACCATTTTCGCCAGGTCCGCACCGATCTGGATGTACGTGCCACGCTCAGGTCCAGTCACAATCTTGAAGTCGGATGATTGCGCGCGCGCCTCAGTGACAAGGCCGGGAACGCCCAGCGCGCCGATCGCGCTGATAACACCGAAGAGGGCGGACAGCAAAAATGTCGCTTTACGCATGATTGTCTCTATTCGTTGTAGTGTGTATTGAGTACATCGCTCAATCAATCGGCCCGCGTCTCCTTCCCGGGCCGTCAGTCTCTTATTCCGATGGTGTTGTCGATGGTGCTATCGATGTCGGTTTCGGTAAGTCTCCTTTCTTCCAGCCAAATTCGCGAAGGGCACGTTCTTCATCGTCGGGATTGGCGCCGCTGAAAGCCGCTTTCGCCTGCGCGCCGCTAGCCGCGCCATCCGTCGACGCAACGGTGCGAGCAACCGTGTGGGTGGCGGGCACACCTGTCGCCGCGGAGACTGCAGGCGGTGTGGCATGCACGGCAGGGTCAGTCGCCGGGATAGCCGCCCGTGCGACCGGAGGCTGCGGAATCTGGGTGGTGGTTCCACTGCTGTTTCCGTTGCTTCCGTTGCTCCCGTTCGTTCCATTGGTCCCATTGGTCCCATTGGTCCCATT
>NZ_JBAUSA010001158.1:0-1943 GCF_049581465.1 Caballeronia sp.
GTGCAGCACCAGATCGAATGGCGCTGGGGGAAAGGCCACTCCGGTCATCCGGAAAACGAACGTGCCGATGCGCTCGCGAATCGCGGCGTCACCTCCCTCGCCGAAGGTTAATTTTTATTCTCTATGCGCCAACTCGTACTCGACACTGAAACTACCGGCCTCAACGCCCGCACGGGCGACCGTATTATCGAAATCGGCTGCGTCGAGCTTGTCAATCGACGGCTCACCGGCAATAACCTGCATTTCTATGTGAACCCGGGCCGCGACAGTGATCCCGGCGCGCTTGCCGTGCACGGCCTGACGACGGATTTTCTCAGCGACAAACCCAAGTTCGCCGATATCGCCGCCGAGTTGCGCGACTTTATCGCGGACGCCGAGTTGATCATCCATAACGCGCCGTTCGACGTCGGTTTCATGGACGTCGAGTTCGCGTTGCTTGGGATGTCCTGTGTGCGCGACGTGTGCGGCGGGGTTATCGATACGCTGGTACAGGCCAAGCAAATGTTCCCGGGCAAGCGCAATTCGCTCGATGCGTTGTGCGACCGGCTTGGCGTGAGCAACGCGCATCGGACCTTGCACGGCGCCCTGCTCGACTCGGAACTGCTCGCTGAAGTTTATCTGGCGATGACGCGCGGCCAGGAGAGTTTGGTCATCGACATGCTTGGGGATATGCCGTCGGCCGGTGCAAGCCATTCGCCGCAGATTGCGCTGAATGACCTTGATCTGCCGGTGCTGGTGGCATCGGCAGAGGAATTGAGCGCGCATCTGGCCGCGCTCGACGATCTCGACAAGACGGTCAAGGGAACGAGCGTATGGCGGATTGAAGTCGTTGAGGCGGTGGATACGCCGGGTGCTTAGTGCGGTCGTTTCGTGAGGTTCGCGGAATGTGTGAAGCGCCCCACAAATTCACTTTACGCAATGCGCAACGTCTGACATAATTCGAAGCTCTTCGGGTGGTTAGCTCAGCGGTAGAGCACTGCCTTCACACGGCAGGGGTCGGGGGTTCAAAACCCTCACCACCCACCAGATTCGCGTGACCCGCAGAAAAAAAGGCCCTCAGACGAAAGTCTGAGGGCCTTTTTGTTTGCAACGAAAATCTTGACTTCAGTTGTTCTCGTGTGCCTTCAGTTCGCGAGGGGTGCGCCGCGGTGCACGCTGGCGAACGCGACTGGCCTCCTCCATCGCACGAATTGAATGGATCTTTATCTCCAGGATCCCTTCCAAATCGGCTGTCCTGCCCAACGCTTGCGTAGTACGGAGGAAAGTTTCCAGCGTTGCCTGACCCGTTGACTCCAGGTTGCGCAGCGCTCGCTCCGATACGCCGGCCCGGCTGGCAAGCTCCGCCTGCGAGAGCGATTGCTGGAGGCGCAGCGCGCGAAGGCGTTGCCCAAGGGTCCGGGCGATTTCAGCTACCGATGCAAGATCGAACAGCATAGTGGTTTCCAAAGCTACCTAACAGGTAGAATTATACCTATTAAGTGGCAATTGGTTTGATAAGAGGCGTTTATACGCCTCTTATACGGCCTGCAAACCAGGTCATCGGGTCCGCTTGGGCCCCTTGGCGTGAGTTGCTTACAGCATGAGGCTAACTGGTCAAGAAAAAGGCTCTCAAGCAAACGCTTGAGAGCCTTTTTCTTTGGCTACAGCTCTTTGGCCACGGCTTTTCGCCCAAGCCCCACGCGCTAACCCTCAGTGCAAGAACCCCACTCACCCCTGCCGCAACGCGGCATCCAGCGCGCTCGCCGCGGTCCGGTCCCCCGCTCCCGCAAGCGCCGCTCGAAACACCGTCTTGCGATTGTGGCCGGCCGCAGCGGGCGAGTCCCACAGCAACTCGACTTTCTCCCGCTTGAAACGACTCGCCCTCCGAGGCGCATCCGCAGCCGCGCCATCCACGTCGGAAGGCCATTTCACCGATAACTCCCGCGCGTCGTACTGTCCGAGCT
>NZ_JBAUSA010001159.1:0-2884 GCF_049581465.1 Caballeronia sp.
GCATTGGAGATCACGAATATGAACTATCGTCGACTAGGACGTTCCGGACTGCAGGTCAGCGAATTGTCGATTGGCTCCTGGGTCACTTACGGCACCCAGGTTGACCACCGCGCAGCCCGCGAGTCGATGGCCGCAGCCCGCGACCACGGCGTCAATTTCTTCGACAACGCCGAGGTGTATTCGAGAGGCAAGTCGGAAGACATCATGGGGCATGCGCTCAAGGAACTGGCGTGGCCACGCGTAAGCTATGTGGTGTCTACCAAGCTCTTCTTCGGCTTGAATGAAGGACCGAATCAGCAGCAGACGCTCAATCGCAAGTATCTTCACAACGCGATCGACGGATCGCTTGCACGCCTGCAACTCGACTACGTCGACCTGGTTTTCTGTCATCGGCCAGATCCGCACACGCCCATCGAGGAAACCGTGTGGGCGATGAGCGACATGATTGCGCGCGGCAAGGCGCTTTATTGGGGCACATCGGAGTGGAGCGCCGACGAAATTCGCGCAGCGTACGACATCGCGGAGAAGCACCATCTGCATAAGCCCGTGATGGAGCAACCCGAATACAATCTTCTGCATCGCAAGCGGGTCGAGGAGGAATATCGACGACTTTACGAAGACATTGGACTGGGCCTGACCACGTGGAGTCCGCTCGCATCCGGCCTGCTTACGGGCAAATATCGCAATGGCGCTCCATCCGGTAGCCGCGCTCAACTCCAGGGCTATGAATGGCTATCGAAGAAGCTTACGGACGAGGGCAAAAACGCCATGGTCGGACGGCTCGCCGCAGTATCCGATCAGCTCGGCTGCTCGCTCGCGCAGCTGTCGCTTGCGTGGATCCTGAAGAATCCGCGTGTCAGCACCGTGATCACGGGCGCGTCGCGCGTGGAGCAAATCCACGAAAACATGAAAGCCATAGACGTGGTGGCCAAGATTACGCCCGAGATCAAGCAACGCATGGAAGCGATTGTCGGCGACGCGTTCGTCTAGGCGGACGCGGGCCGTCGGCTACAATAACCCCCCGTCGCCCTTTCGCCACCGGACAGCTTCTTTAGTCTGGCTCGGCCCGCACTCACCTAGTTTCGTTCATCCACCGCCATGCTCAGTTATCGACACGCCTTTCACGCAGGCAATCACGCAGACGTGCTGAAACACGCCGTCGTCGTGCATTTACTGCGCCACCTCTGCCAGAAAGACAAGGCGTTTTGGTATATCGACACGCACGCCGGTGCAGGGGTCTATTCCCTCGTCGACGGCTACGCCACCAAAACGGGCGAGTCTGAAACCGGCATCGAGCGGCTGTGGGGATTGCGCGACTTGCCTTCTTTTCTCAAGGACTACGTCAATGAAATACGGGCACTCAATAGTGACGGCACCCTGAATTTCTACCCCGGCTCGCCTTATCTGGCCTGGCGACTCATGCGCGAGCAGGACCGGGCGCGCTTGTTCGAACTTCACTCCACCGAAATTGACTTGCTGCGTCACAATTTCCGCGACGCAGGGCGACGCGCCATTCTCTACGAAGGTGATGGCTTCGACGGGATCATCAAGCTGTTGCCGCCGCCGCCGCGGCGAGCGCTTGTGTTAATCGATCCATCGTATGAGGACAAGCGCGATTACGCCCGCACGCTCAATTGTCTTGAAGAGAGCCTTAAACGCTTTGCCACTGGGACTTATGCAGTCTGGTACCCACAGGTGACACGCCTGGAATCGCAGCGCTTCCCCGATCAGTTAAAGCGTGTTCAACCGAAAAACTGGTTGCATGTATCGCTGACCGTGAGCAAGCCGCCCGTCGATGGCTTCGGGCTGTTCGGCAGCGGTATGTTTGTGGTGAACCCGCCCTACACGCTTGTGGCCGCCCTGAAGGAAGCCCTGCCCTATCTCGTCGATAAACTCGGCCAGGACGGCAAGGCAGCGTTCAAGCTGGAGCATCGGGGCGACTGATCGAGGCTCACATCATGCGGGTGGCTTTTTATCCGAACCTGACGGGCTCCGTGTGTCGGAAGACCAACCCGCAGGAATGGGAACGCTTGAAGCCGCCGCAGGCGCCGTGCCACGGGTTTGCGCTGCTTGCCGTGTCGCAATGTGCGTTTGATTAGCGCCTTGTGCATCGTATGCAATGGTCGAATGGGACGGCGCGGAACGCGGTTGATACCGCGAAGCGGCGGACAGTCGGGACCGGGCCGCGGTGGTCGAGCCGTGACTTTGGCCGCCCGGTTGGACCTCGATGTACGGCGAGACCACAATCGTTTGCTGATTTTGCGGCAACTCAGGAAGCGTTGCCAATGTCCGTGCCTGGACCATCCCGGAACCGGTCAAGGGACCGGTCTGCAAAACGGTTCCAGCCGAGCCACCGTGAATTCCCGTCTGCGTATCCAGGACAAGCGGCTGCCCGCCGGCTTGAGCAAGCGCCCCTAGCACCACAAAGCCGCACGCTAGAAAAAGCGCGCCGCATAACGCGTACTTCAATCGCAAACGGTTCGATTTCATGGAACTCCACCCGTTGATTTGAACTGGACGCGTCGGTTTGTTGCGCCAACCGTCATACGAAAAGCGCTTTACCTTACCCCGTTGGCAAGCTTTACGCTACCGGTCTCGAAACTGCCACCGGAGGAGAGGTAATGCGATTCCCGAAAGTCCGTAGTGCATGCATGGCTGTCATCACGCTAGCTTGCTCATTAGCAATATCCGCGGCGTTCGCGCAGACGTCCGCCTCATCGGGGTCCATGCCTGGCATGGAGATGCCTGCCGCAGCCGGTAGCCAGGGTGACACACCGTCGACCTCGGCGTTCCAGGCCGCAGACCACGCGATGATGTCAGGTATGTCTGACGTCCAGTATACGGGTGACGCGGACCGTGATTTTGTCGCTCACATGATTCCGCA
>NZ_JBAUSA010001160.1:0-7805 GCF_049581465.1 Caballeronia sp.
GCGCCGAGGTCCGTGCTGCGGGAACCGAGCATAGGCAGCACGTCGATACCGCCCGCCACGCACACGTAACCGCGCATTCCGTGCCGGGCGCCGCGCAGCGTCAACTGCTGGCCGGCCTGGACTGGAATGCTCCACCAGGAGTAGACGGGTTTATCGTCGAGCGTTGCGCCGAAGTCCGTGCCCGTGATCGCCACACGGGTCGCGTGCGTGAAGCGCAGGACGGCCGGTCCGAGCGTCAATTCGATCCCCGCCGCGTCCGGTTTGTTGCCCACGATCCGATTGCCTATTTCCAGCGATAACGCGTCGAGCGCGCCGCCCGAACTGACCCCCAGGTGCCGATAACCCACGCGTCCCAAATCTTGCACGGAGCTCAGCATGCCGGCGCGAATCACGTCGATCATGCGAGCACCTCCAGCGCGGTAAAGCGCACGCGATCGCCGGGTTGCATGAGCGTGGGCGGGTTGCGGGCGGGATCGAAGAGCAAGAGGTCCGTGCGTCCCAGCAACTGCCATCCGCCCGGCGAGACTGCTGGATAAATTCCTGTTTGCTCGCCGCCGATACCCACCGATCCCGCCGGCACTTCAACGCGCGGTTCGGCGCGGCGCGGTGCGTGAAGGCTTGGATCGAGGCCGCCGAGGTACGCAAAACCGGGTTGAAAACCGAGAAAGAACACGATGTATTCGGCTTTCGTATGGCGCTTCACGAGTTCGTCGACGCTCAAGCCAAGCTGCTTGGCGAGCGACGTCAGATCCGGCCCGTCCGTTCCGCCGTAATGCACGGGAATCTCGATTTCCGCCGAGCCGACATCGACCAGGGATACCGCGTCCCACGCGCTTTTCAATTGTTTCTCGAGGTCCGCCTGGCCCGCCTGAAGCGGATCGAAGACGAGCGTCAGGTTGTTCATGCCCGGTACGACTTCCACGACATGCGGCCAGAGGCGCGCTGCGTCGGCGAGTGCCCACATGCGTTGCTGGCAGTCGAGCGTGGCAGGCGGGGAGGCCTCGCAGACGAGCGCCGTATCGCCGAGCGGGAAAATTCTAGGTGGTGTCATGCTGGGGTTTTGCCGTTAGTCGAGCTCGGACATCCGGTTCGATGCCATGTCAGGAATGTACATTGTTGATAAATTATCGACAATTTATCAATAAGGATTTGTGCGAACCGATGAAAAACGTCGCCGTACGCTACACTCTTCTCCACATTGTCCTGCGTAAACACCATGTCCCGCCATCCGACCAAGATCGTTTCGTCCGAACACCTCGTCTCTGAAACAAGTGCCGAATTGTCGGAATTCGAATATGGCCTGATCATGGTTGGCAATGCGTTCGATCGCTGGATGGTGCGTTGCATGTCGGCGGCGGGCGCGAAGGACATGACCGCCATGGAAGTATCGCTGCTGCATCATGTCAGTCACCGTGACCGAAAGAAAAAGATCGCCGATATTTGCTTCGTTCTGACTATAGAAGACACGCACGTTGCAACTTATGCGCTTAAAAAGCTGGTGGCGCGTGGGTTTGTGACGAGCGAGAAGGTCGGCAAGGAAGTGTTTTTTTCAGCGACGCCGTCGGGCCGCGAGTTGTGCGGGAAGTATCGGGACGTGCGGGAGAGTTGCTTGATCAGCACGCTGAAGGAAAGCGGGCTGACCAATGAGCAGATTGGGGACGCGGCGCAGTTGCTGCGTAATGCGTCGGGGTTGTATGACACTGCCGCGCGTGCGGCGGCTTCGCTTTGAACTAGTCTTGATCTAGTAGATCGACGTTTCCGTCACAACCACATCGAGCGGAATATCGTGCGGCTCGCGCGGCAGCGTCCCACACCGCCCAGATTCGAACGCCACGCCGATTGTCACGGGCTTCTTTCCATCCGCCCACGCCACCAACGTCCGGTCGTAATATCCACCGCCATATCCCAGTCGATACCGCTCGGCATCGAACCCCAGGCACGGTATCAGCAACAACTCCGGCGTCATCACGCGCTCGGCCGCCGGAACGGGAATGCGGTATCGGCCCGTCTTCATCTCGGCCTTCGGCTCCCACGCATGAAATGCAAGCGGTTCGCGCGTGCCGACCACCACCGGCAAAGCGGCTGTCCTGGATGCCTTGCACGCAAGCCAAATGGTCAGCACATCGCGCGCATCGAACTCGCCCGTAAGCGGCCAGTAAAAACCGACGCACGACACCGCGGGATATCGCGACATGGCTTCGGCCAGATGCCGTCCGAGCGCTTCATTTCGGGTCGCCTGATCGGCTGGAGAGCCTTGCGCGTCGCGGGTTGCGAGGAGGTTTGCACGCAGCGCGCTTTTGCCTTCCATCACAGGGTTGCGTGCTATGCTTTGGATCACTTCGCGCTCCAGAAATAAGAATGTCAAAACGTCTCAAACGAGTATATCTCGCAGCATGTACCGCGCTTTTCGCGGCCACGCTCGCCGCGTGTGGCACTGCGTCCGCCGTCGCCCCTTCCACCGATTATTCGCTCTCGCCCGACGACCGCATTTTCATCCAGTTGCGTGAAGCCGCGCGCTCGAACGACGCCGGCCGCGCCGCGTTGCTCGCCGCGCAAATTCCGGACTATCAGGCGCCAGGGTACGTTGAATACTTCACCCTGAAACCACAGCTCTTCGACTCGCAAGGCCACGCGAATGTCGACGCGCCCGATGCACCTGTCATGTCGTTCCTTCAGCGCTACGACGGCCAGGCAATCGCGGACCGGCTGCGCAACGACTATCTGGTCGTGCTCGGCGCGCGTCACGACTGGCGTAATTTCCTCGACCAATACGCGCGCTTCGTCCTGAACGACGACACGCAGGTGAAGTGCTACGCGCTCGAAGCGCGGGCGTCGCGTGGGGAGAATGTCTCGGACGCGGCGCGCGCGCTGCTCGTCGATCCGAAATGGTACGGCGACGGTTGCATCGACCTGATCAACGCGATGGCGAGCACGCAGCAATTCACCAGCGACGACGTGTGGCAGCAAATCCGTCTCGCGTACGAACAGAACTACACGAACACGGCCAGCAAGATAGCCGATGCGCTCGGTGCGCAGCGCCCGAATCCAACCGCCTTCGACACCGCGTCGAACACGCCGCCGCTGTATCTCGCGCGCGGTATCGGCCGCGACACAGCGTCGCATCAGCTCGCGCTTATCGCGATTACGCGCATGGCACGCAACGACCCGGCCATGGCCGCCGCGTCGTTCAGCGCGGTCGCGCCGAGTCTGACGCCATTAGAGCGCGCCACCGGCTGGGCCACGATCGCGTATCAGGCGGCGTTGAAGCGCATGCCGAGCGCGGTGGACTGGTACCGGTTGTCAGTCAACGCGCCAATGTCGAATCCCGCTTATGAGTGGCGCACGCGCAGCGCATTGCTGGGCGGCGACTGGACCATGGTCCGCTGGTCGGTCGAGCAAATGCCGCCCGCCTTGCGCAGTCAGCCGGCGTGGGTCTATTGGCACGCGCGCGCGTTGAAGCAGGCGGGAGACGCCGCAGGGTCACAGCAGGAATTCGCCAGCATCTCCGACCAGTACAACTTCTACGGCCAATTGGCATTGGAAGAACTGGGACAGAAGATCACCGTGCCGCCGAAGACGGTCGTATCCGAAGCCGACGTCGCCCAGATGCAATCGGTGCCGGGCTTTGCGTTATCGCAGAAGTTCTATGCAATGAATCTGCGGCTCGAAGGCAACCGGGAATGGAATTGGCCGTTGCGCAATATGACCGATCGCCAATTGATCGCGGCCGCGTTGTACGCACGCCAGATCCAGTTGTTCGACCGTACCGTGAATACCGCCGACAAGACGAAAACGGAACACGATTTCTCGCTGCGATATTTGTCGCCGTATCGTGACGTGGTGGAGCGTGAGTCGAAAAACACGGGACTCGACGTTGAATGGGCGTACGGGCTGATTCGCCAGGAATCGCGATTTATCATCAACGCCAAGTCTGAGGTTGGAGCGGGCGGCTTGATGCAATTGATGCCGGGCACCGCGCAACTGGTCGCGAAGAAAATCGGCATGGGCCCGGTTTCGCGCGAGCAGATGAATGACATCAACACGAACATCCTGCTTGGCACGAACTATCTTTCAATGGTCTACAACCAGTTTGACGATTCCGCCGTTCTCGCTACCGCGGGCTATAACGCGGGTCCGGGACGCCCGACGCAATGGCGTTCCACGCTGAGCGCACCGGTCGAGGGAGCAATTTTTGCTGAAACGATTCCGTTCACTGAAACCCGCGATTACGTCAAGAACGTGCTGTCGAACACCGTGTATTACGCAGCGCTGTTCGAAGGGCGTCCGCAATCATTGAAGGCTCGTCTCGGCTATATCGCGCCCTGAGCTGCGCCCTGGGCGTCCTGCTTTGAAACCCGCCGCGCGCGTTTCGCTTTTCGGATTTCCGGTCCACGCGGTTCGTCGGAGGTAACGCGCGGCGCGGCGTCACTGCGCTGATACTTCCGCGAGTCCGCCACTCAGAGAGGCGAGCATGCGACACCAAACCATTGCGTTGATCGGCGGGTCCGGTTTTATCGGCAGTCATCTGGTGAATGCGCTCGTCGAGGCTGGCAAGCACGTGCGGATTGCCACGCGGCGTCGCGAGAATGCTTCGCACCTGACGCTGCTTCCCGTCGACGTGATCCAGGCCGACGTCCACGATCCCGTGCAGCTTGCCGCGTTCGTGTCCCAAGCCGATGCCGTCATCAACCTGGTCGGCCTGTTGCAAAGCAAGCGCGGCACGCCGTACGGCCCGGATTTCGCGAAGGCGCACGTCGAGTTGCCGAACAAGATCGTAGCTGCGTGCTATGCAAAAGGCGTGCGGCGGTTGCTTCACATGAGCTCGCTTGGCGCGGATTCAAATGGGTCGAGCATGTACCTGCGCTCGAAGGGCGACGGCGAAAAGGTCGTCCGCGAATCGAATCTCGCGACGACCATCTTCCGTCCGTCCGTCGTCTTCGGTCCTGAAGACAACTTCCTGAACCAGTTCGCGTTCCTTGAACGGATCCTCCCGGTGATTCCGCTCGCGTGTTCGCAAGCGCGAATGCAGCCGATTTTTGTCGGCGATGTCGCGCAGGCATTCGTCAACGTGCTTGATCTAGACGCCGCCAGCGGACGCGCGTATGAACTCGCCGGCCCGACCGTGTACACGCTCGAGGAATTGGTGAAGTTCAGCGGTGCGGCAATCGGCAAGCACGCGAAGATCGTGCGCTTGCCCGACATCCTTGGCCGTCTTCAGGCAATGACCCTCGAATTTGCGCCCGGTCCGACCCTGATGTCGCGCGATAATCTCGATTCCATGAAAACGCCCAGCGTCGCAAGCGGGCCGATGGCGCCGGAACTCGGCATCGATCCGGCGAGCATTGAAGCCATTGCACCGATGTATCTCACGGGAACGTCGTCGCGTTCCCGCTTCAATGCCTTTCGCGCGAGCGCCGGACGTTAAACAGACCTGAAGACCTTTGCTATGAAACTCGTTATCGGTGACAAGAACAGTTCGTCGTGGTCCATGCGGCCGTGGCTGGTGCTCAAGCATTTCGGCATTCCTTTCGAGGAAATAATGGTGCGGCTGAACCGCCCCGATTCCAGCGCGAATATCCTCGCGCATTCGCCGTCTGGAAAGGTGCCGTGTCTTCTCACCGATGGCGGCGCGGTCGTTTGGGAATCGCTCGCGATCATGGAAACGTTGGCCGAGCTTTTTCCGCAACACGCCATGTGGCCGCGCGACGCGACCACACGCGCCTATGCGCGCAGCGTCAGTTCGGAAATGCACGCGGGCTTTTCTGACCTGCGCGAACAGATGTCGATGGATATTCGCCGCCAGTCATTTGGCCAAGTCCCGACGGCGGGCGCAGCGGCGAACATCAAGCGTGTCGATACGATCTGGCGCCATTGCCTCGATGCGCACGGCGGGCCGTTCCTGTTTGGTGATTTCGGTATCGCCGACGCGATGTTCGCGCCCGTCGTCATGCGTTTCAACTCGTACGCACCGAAGCTGAGTGGAGCCGCGCTTGCTTATTGCGCGCGCGTCACGGCGTTGCCGGAGACGGCCGAATGGATCAAGGGCGCGCGGGAAGAGCAATGAATATCTTTGCCGTCGGCGGTGCGATCCGCGATGAAATGCTCGGACTGCCGGTGCAGGATCGCGACTACGTGGTGGTCGGTGCGACACCTGAGCAGATGGCGGCGCAAGGCTACAAGCCTGTCGGCAAGGATTTTCCCGTCTTCCTGCATCCGCAGACGCACGAGGAATATGCGCTTGCGCGAACCGAGCGCAAGACCGCTGCCGGTTATCACGGTTTCCAGTTCTTCTACGCGCCCGACGTGACGCTAGAGGAGGATCTCGCACGCCGCGATTTGACCGTCAATGCAATGGCGCGCGAAGTGCGGCCCGATGGCGTGTTGACCGGGCCGGTTATTGATCCGTTCAATGGGCGGGGTGATCTCGATGCGCGTATTTTCCGCCATATAGGCGACGCGTTTATTGAAGACCCGGTGCGGATTTTGCGAATTGCGCGCTTTGCGGCGAGGTTTGCCGATTTTCATATCGCCAATGAGACGCTGGAGCTGATGAAGCGCATGGTCGCGGACGGTGAGGTCGATGCGCTCGTTCCTGAACGTGTGTGGCAGGAGGTATCGCGTGGGTTGATGGAGAAAACGCCGTCGCGGATGTTCGCGGTATTGCGTGAGTGCGGCGCGCTGGTCCGGATTCTTCCCGAAGTCGATGCGCTCTGGGGCGTGCCGCAACGCGCTGACTATCATCCGGAAGTCGATACGGGCATTCACGTGATGATGGTGCTGGATTACGCCGCCGCGCATGGTTTTGCGTTGCCGGTGCGCTTCGCCGCGTTGACGCACGACTTGGGCAAGGCCACCACGCCGGAAGATATTTTGCCGCGGCATGTTGGACATGAAGGGCGTAGCGTCGATTTGCTGAAGCCTTTGTGCGAGCGTTTGCGCGTGCCGAACGAATGCCGCGACCTTGCGGTATTGGTGGCGCGGGAGCATGGCAATATTCATCGCGTGATGGAGTTTGGCGCGGCGGCCTTGGTGCGGCTGTTTGAACGCTGCGACGCGCTGCGCAAGCCCGCTCGTTTTGCTGAAGCGCTGCAGGCTTGTGTTTCCGATGCACGGGGGCGGCTTGGTTTGAGCCAGCAGCCTTATCCGCAGGCCGAGCGGTTGCGCGATGCGCTGGTGGCGGCGCGCTCAGTCGATGCCGGGGCGGTCGCGCAGCAGTATGAAAGCGAGCCGGGGAAGATCAAGGAAGCGGTGCATGCCGCGCGGGCGGCGGCGGTGGCGAAGGTCATTGCGTGAGGTGAGGTGGCGGGAGTACGAGTTAAAGCATTCGCGCCAGTAGTGACAGGATGATCGACAGCAGGATGGTCGACATGAAGGGAAACGGATATTCGCGCCCGAACAAACGCAGCGTGAAATCGCCAGGTAATCGGCCGATGCCGAGCTTTTTCATCCAGGGCATGCTGGCCGAGAGTATCGACAGGGCGATAAACGTGGTGAGTATCCAACGGAGCATAAGGCCGGCTGTTAGCTTTTGGTGGGGGGCGGGCGGTGCTGCTAGCGGCGAGTGTGGGGCGAGCATCGAGTCCTTCTGCTAGCGTGGTCGTTCTGCATAGGTAGTATTTTCTTGCTTATTACTGTTAGCCCCTGTCCGGGGCGGGACTTCATTTCTTTTCAAACGCGAAAAGAAACGAAGCAAAGAAACGCGTTCAAACCGCCAATACCTAAGTGTCGTCGTTGCCCACTTCTGGTTTTTGGCCCGAACGTAGCGCGGCCCCAAACATTTAACCCGCAGCCGAACACCCTCCCCA
>NZ_JBAUSA010001161.1:0-4372 GCF_049581465.1 Caballeronia sp.
GGCGGTGGCGACACAGAATGTCACGCTACCTGCCCTCGGGCCGCAGATCCTCGACTTCCTCGAAGACGGGCGGCTTGCGCCTGCTGCGGCCCGGGGCCGGGCGCTCGACGCCGACGGATGGAGCCAGTATCGGCAGGTGACGGTGCTCGATGGTCAGGGCCATACGGCGTTTTTCACCGGTGAGAAAGCGCTGGGCATTCACCACGCCGTGGCGGGTGGACAGTGTGTGGCCGCCGGCAACATGCTGGCGGGCGCGGAGGTGATAGAAGCCATGGTTCAGGCGTTCGAGAAAGCGCCCGGCGTGCTTGCCGAGCGCCTGCTGTCGTCAATGCGCGCCGCGCTCGCGGCCGGTGGTGAAGCGGGACCCGTGCACTCGGCGGCGCTCAAGGTGGTGGGCGATGTGATCTGGCCGATCGTCGCGCAGGGGTGTTAACTTTTGTGCGCGATGCTCTCAGCCCACCTTACCTATCTGATCGAAGCGCAAGAGCCGGTGGCCGACCTGAGTCGGTTGGCTGAGCATCTGCCTTATGAATGGATTGAGCACGCGCTGCGTGCTACGGGAACGGCAAGCCTGCGGCGGCGGCGCTTGCCGGCCGAGCAGGTGGTATGGCTGGTTATTGCTCTGGCAATGTACCGGCACCGGTCGATCAGTGAAGTACTGGACGGACTCGATCTGGCGCTGCCCAGTGAGGACACACCATTCGTCAGCAAGAGTGCGGTGGCGCAGGCGCGTCAACGCATCGGCGAAGCGCCGCTGGCCTGGCTTTTTGACCGGACAGCTCGTGCGTCGACGAGGCAGGACGCGGCTCACCATACGTTCAAAGCATTAAGTTTGTGGGCGATGGACGGCACCACACTGCGCACGCCTGACAGCCCAGTCAACCGCGAGCACTTCGGCGCCCAGGGTTACGTCAGTGGCAAGGTAGCCAGTTATCCGCAGGTTCGCGCAGTCGCACTCACAGCGATTCCGACGCATCTGGCGGGATCCCGGTAGCGGCTGCGCTGGACGCGCACGGTACCAACGGGACTGCGGTTGAGATGGTAGGGTGGACCGCAGAACGTTGGACTGAGCCGCGGGCGCTGTCGCTGGCGACAAATATGACGTGGAGGAAAAACTGGCTGCTCGGACTTCGTGCTTCGTTTCGTGCTCGGCTTTGCACGGACGTTAAATTGTAGAGTTCGGGCAAGTACGGAGAGCACCGGAGGACCGCACGGGCTACGAATCGTTGACAGGAGAAGTTGATGATTGGCGGTGATGGTGGGATCAATTGCGATGCGGGCTGATTGATGAGACCCTTCGGAGCTCAATTCTTTAATTTTACATAAGTACATTTGCCACATTTTCGACATCGGACTCTGGCCTCGACGTCGCATCGCAGATCGCATAACGCGATGTTTTCTAGCTGTGGGCTGACGCACTCGCAAGACGGGTAGGCCGGAAGAGGACCGCGCGTAAAGGTCAATGGCGATACAGCGCTTACGGCCATTGAAACTCGGAAAAAAATAGGCCGCTGCTAAAATTTCACGCCTCGTGCGGCCACTCGCCGGTACGCCGCAGCATGGAAGCTCAGCAAATCAAACCCGGGCGCCATCTCCTCGAGCGGACAGATCGCCGCCGCCTCGATCACGAACTTGATCGACGCAAACTCGAAGATAGGGAATTCCTTAAAGGTCGTAAAGGTCGTAAATATTCTTCAGATACGATACTCGGGCGGAACTTTCGGCCTCACGCGCTGAACGTTTGCGCACTCGAGCGAACGCGGCGTCAAGCCGGCCGTCGTCCGAGGCGCCGCATGATTGCACTGCGGCCGGCCCTTCGGGCGAGACCCTATGTCCGAGCCTCGCTCTGGCGCCGCGTCTCGTTCGCGAAACGGACGAGTGGACCGTCGTGGTTTTCGACCGTCGCAAACCCGCGCGAATTGGCGAACGGCTCGTAGCGTGTTACGGACAAGACCCGAGCGAATCCGAGAAGGTACGCGCGGACGCGCTTGATTTGCTGTTCGCCGATGAACGCCTAGTGTCAGGCTGGGCGGACGGTGGCTCGGTCCGCAGGCCGACGCTCGACCCCGACAAGGCATTCGCGGCGGACCGAAAATGCGGCCGGGTTTTGGCGCACTTTATGACCGCATTCCAGATGCGGGAAAGGGTGAGTTATCCACAGTATTTGTTCGTAACCCTGTGGATAGCCTTGCGCGCGAACGTATAAGTTGTTGAAGTCGGACGCCTTTGGATCGTTGAACACGCGGTAGTCGCGTCGACGTTATTTTTGTGATATAGTTAATTCATGTCACAGAAATAACCGGAGAGGTGCCATGCTCAGTTTCATCGCGGATAACCCGGGCGAAAAGAAGCCGGCCGGGAAGCGGAGTGCGCCAGCCAGTCAGGCTGCCGAAGGCGCGGAAAATCATTTCTGGAGCATTGTCGTCAAGTTGGCGGCGACCCGTGAAATGACGGCGGTTCTCGTCGACGAAATATGGGCTGAGAAGTCCAGCCTTCCGATGGCCGATCGCGTTGATCTGACACAGCGTGTCCGGCAGCGCGCGCACGACGCGGAGACGGAGGCTCTCCAGGCAATGGTCGATACGACCCCCGTTCGGCGCCCGACGCCGGATCTGGCCGATCTCGAAAGGAAAGCCATCGTGGCTATCCTGGAGGGAACCGTGTGGCTGAGCGCCCACGAGGTCGGTATCCGCCACAACCCGGACTCCACCAATCCGAACGCCGCCATCAGCCGCTGGAAGAAGGAGGGCAAAGTTTTCGCGATCGAGCGCGCCGGGCAGACGCTCTACGCTGAGTATATCTTTGACGAGTTCTGGAACCCCCGCCCGGTCGTGGTCACGATCCTGAAGGTCTTCGACGGCTACTCGCCGTTCCGCATCGCCGCGTGGTTTGAGTCCACCAACAGCATGCTGAACAGTCAGCGCCCGCGTGAGGTTATCGCAAGCAATCCAGCGGCCGTCGTCGAGGCTGCGCTTGACGAGAGGCAGGGTGCAGTGCATGGATAGTCCGGTTGTACCGCCCCCGGCCACTGGCCACTTCACCCTCAAACGCGTGCCGCCGGGCACCTGGTACCGCGTCCATCCTAACCGCTATGCCCCCGGCGCGTTCAATGATTCGGGGCTAGGAAATGCCCGGTTCAGCCCGCTGATGCGAGCCGGAACCGGCGAGGTGATTCCGACGATCTATGCCGCTGACACGATACGAGGGGCGGTCATGGAAGTCGTGCTTCACGATGTTCCTCGCGCTTCGGCCGGGTATATCCACCCGCTCGCCCGGGACAGGAAATCAGACAACCATCTGAGTATCATTCACTTGCCTGAACTGCGGCTCGTCAACCTCACTGCAACCGGGCTGCGCTCCGTGGGGCTGACCCCGGCCGACCTGTTCGAAGGGGATAAGCCCGACTACCCGCGCACCCGCGCATGGGCTTCGTGGATCTGGGAAAACTTGCCTCGCGCGCACGGATTGATATGGATGTCGCGGCAGGACAACGAGTCACGTGCGATCATGCTTTTTGGAGGCCGTCTGAACGCGTCCGAGATTGTCCCGGGCCATTCTGAGCACATCGCACGTCATGAATCGGTGATCGTTGAACTCTTGGGCGAAGTGGGAGCGACTGCGTCCACGTGGACGTAAGGCTTCGGGACAGAGTGTCGCGCGGGGGCATGCCCTGCCCAGTATGCACCTGTTCACAGGCACGGGACATTGTTCTTGCGAAGAAACTCGCACAAGAGTGGAAGGAATGACATGGTCGAGAAACTGACTACCTACGATCCGGCCGCGGCTCTGGTTGATAGTGATGAGATTGCCTTTTTTATGGCTGATGCCCTAGAAACAGGGGATGCCACATATATCGCGAGGCACTTGGTGTCGTTGCCCGTGCGAAGGGAATGGCACAGATAGCAAATGAAACAGGATTGTCCAGCGAGCAGCTTTATCGCTCGTTTAGCGAGAATGGCAACCCGACGCTGAAAACGACCCCTGCCGTGATGAAGGCATTGGGGATCGACCTGACTGCCAGGTACTGTCACATAGTTGATGGTCGAGCGAGTGAAGTCGTTAAACATCAGTATCCCTAATTTATGCGGCAAGGCGATCCAGCATTGAGTTGCCGGTCACGGTTTCCCACGCGTCAAAAGCCCGTGTGCGCGCCTGCCGCTTGTCTTGTGCGTTCGCGTTGTAACGGCAGTGCATGAACAGGTTTGCCACCTGATCGTGGACCGACGGGAATCGTTGCAGGTGGCGCGCTGATTTGAAGCGGCGCATCACCTTCTCGCGCACCCGCGTTGGCTGATGCGAGTTCTCCGCCCGGTTGTTCAGTCCTTTGTGCTGCCGGTGTTCCACGTTCAGCCCCAGGTCCCTGTTGGCCGCG
>NZ_JBAUSA010001162.1:0-4408 GCF_049581465.1 Caballeronia sp.
GCCGCAGGACATGCGGCACCACGAGCCCGACAAAGCCGATTGTGCCCGCCGTCGTCACGGCTGCGGCCGCCGCGAGCGACGCCACGAGATACACGCGCAATCGCAACCGCGCGACGGGGACGCCAAGCGCTTGCGCCGCGACATCGCCACGAAGCAGCACGTTGAGTTGCGGCGCGACGGGCACGATCGCCACCAACGCAACGCCCAACGCGATCAACCCCGTCCACGGAAACGCGACGCCGTTCAGGTCGCCCGTGAGCCAGAACACCATGCCTCTTAGCCGGTTTTCCGGCGCGACGGCCAACATCAGCGTGATCAACGCGCCCCATCCCGCAGCAATCACCGCGCCAGTTAACAGCAATCTCGGCGATGTGTCCTGCGGTTCGCCGCGCCACAACTCGCGCCGGGCGAGGCCGAGCACCAGAAGGATGGAGAGAAACGCGCCCGCGAATGCGGCGGCATCGACGCTCCACCACGACACTGAGAACAACATGGCCGCGAGCGCGAACGCCGCCGCGCCGCCCGATACGCCGAGCACATACGGTTCGGCTAGCGGATTGCGCAACAATACTTGCAGCAACGCGCCAGCGAGGCCAAGCAACGCGCCGCACGCAAAGCCGCCGAGTGCGCGGGGCAAACGCAGGCCGAGCACGATTTCATCGACCATGTCAGTTGATCGCGCGATCAGTGCCTGCACGACGCGCACGGGCGATACAGCGACGCTCCCAAGCGCCAGCGACGCCACCAGCACGGCCAGCGACGCGAGGAGAAGCCCTCCCCAGACCACCATGGCGCGACGCGCGTTCATTTGCTTAGCGCTCACTGCTGCCGGCCGAGCGCGAGGTAAGCACCGCGACGCGGCGTGCTATCCGAATACGCAAGTTGATAATCCCTGTTCAACACGTTGTCTATGCGCGCCGCGACGTACCACGACATGGGCAAATGCATGGTGAGGAAAGTTCCAGTTGGTGCGCATGCGTGACCCGCTCCTCGCAGGTCCATGCGTTGCGAACGCCTTACGCAGCCACAGTTTGCAGGCACGTTCTCTCCAAGGCCGATATCCGGGCTGACGACTTATCGGCCCGCCTTGCCGCGCCTGACGCGCGGTGGCGTTGCCGCGTACTCACGGCGCTCATTTCGAGTGAAGAAATGATGCTGGAAAAACGCGTGCGGTCCGACTTGCAACTTGCGTCGCGGTCGCTTACCGTTGCGGGAGCAGCGCAGGTTGGCTCGTCCGTGCGGACTTCGCTCCCTGCTTCCCGTTTAACTGCGCACGCTGATATGCATGCGCGAGCACCAAGGTGGCGCGAGTGTAAGAGCGGCTCCAGCAGACGTCAACAAAGCAGGCGTCTCGTGAACCTTCGAGCATTAGACCCGGCGTTTGTCTTGCCCGCTTTTATTAAAGGCTTAAAGTGACGTGAGCCAATAATCCCCACCTTGAGAAAAGACCGTTAAAATCGGCCATGAAACTCGCCCTCCCTTACTCATAAAGGCGCACGCGGATGCCTTGAATACCGATTGTTGTTACGTCTCGAAACGAACCAAATCTCAGAAGCGCCAACGAAGCGCGCTAAAATGCGAGGTCTTAAGAGGACGCAGCACATGCTCAACGAACTCGAATCACTGTCACAGAATATCGGCCGGCTGATCAAAATCAGCGAACGCCATCATCAAGCTCACCACGCGCTCGAACTGCAACTCGAACAGTTGCGCACCGAATACGCCAGTGTGCAGGACGAGCTCACGCACGTGCGCGAAGAACGCGACGCACTGGCAGCGGAGCGCGATTCGTTGTCGTCGAAAATTGACGATGCACAGGTTCGCCTTAACGCGATCCTGGAAAAATTGCCGCGCGCTAAAACCGCGCCGGAACCGGACAGCCAATTGGCGCTCTTGCCGCCCGAAGGCGGCGTCGAACACGCCGGCGCGATGCATGAAGAATCGCAGGGTCAGGGAGAAAAGGCATGACGTCGAAACAAATCGAAGTGAGCATTCTTGGCATGCCGTATCGGTTGGCTTGCTCGCCGGAAACTGAAGATGCGCTACGCGAAGCAGTCGCGCGCGTGGACGCGGAAATGTCCAAAGTGCGCAGCGGGAGCACCGTGCGCGGTACGGACAGGATTGCAGTGATGGCGGCTTTGTCGCTGGCGTCGGAATTGCTTAAGTTGCAAAGTAGCGTGCGTCATGGCGAAGCATTTCCCGCTGAAGAAATTCGTCGCACCATGCATCAAATGAATGAACAACTCGGCGTCGTGATTTCACAATACGAAGCGTAGTGATCGCGGGGCTTGCGACTCACTTGAGGCAAGGTCGGGAATTCGCCGAATGCTATTGCCTTGCAGAAAGTCCCTTGTTTTAGGCGCTTTTCTGCGAATTCGCTTTCGGCAACAAAGTTTTCCTGGATCGTTGCTGCATCATCTCGACGATTGGTGTAAAGTGTTTGCTCCCTGCCTGGTTTGCCAAGGTCATATATTCCTTGAACCAATGCCTATGTGCACGGTTGTGGGATCTTGTAGTGCTGGCGAGCGCGTCACTCTGTCTGATGAGCCCAAGGTACTGCTTACTGCGACCAATCTTGAACCCAGGTTCAGGATGCCGGCCTAGCGGCTTGGGCGGGGACCCTTTCTAGCGGTATCGTGTAGTGGATCAAACGTTGAATTGCACGTTTGATTTAGATACCAACGTCGCCAAGCAGGAATGACGGCATCGGAACTTTTCCGATGCCGTTTTTCTTTGTGTTATGCATTCTTGTTGGACACTCTGAAGGCTCGTGCACTTGCACACTTGCACACTGACTTGATAGGAACGGTCATGCGCTACTGGCTGATGAAATCGGAACCGGACGAAGCGAGTATCGATCATCTCGCTCACGCCCCGAAGAAAACCTTGCCGTGGACCGGCGTGCGCAATTACCAGGCACGCAACTTCATGCGCGACGCCATGGAGGTCGGTGACGGCGTCCTCTTCTATCATTCGAGTTGCCCTCAACCTGGCATCGCTGGGATTGCGAAAGTGTCCTCCGCGGCGTATCCCGATCCCACGCAATTCGATAGCAACAGTCCCTACTACGATCCCAAGTCATCGCGCGAGACGCCACGCTGGCTTCTCGTCGATGTGCACTTTGTGAAGAGGACACCGCTGATCGCGCTCGCTACGTTGCGTGAGCACGCGGAACTCGCCGACATGCAGGTGCTTGCCAAAGGTAATCGCCTGTCGATCACGCCCGTCACCGAAGCGCAATGGCGCTTCATCACCGAACATCTCGTGTGAAACGTTTTGAAGGGAACTTCACGCGTATGCCTGCCGCCTAAGCATCGCGTCACATGACGTGCATTCACGCTTACGGAGTCACACTTTGAAAACCAAAACAAGCGCTGCCGCTCTCGCGGCTGCTGTTCTGTTGTCCAGCCTCGCGATGACGCAAGGCGCTTTCGCCCAAGGCGTCAATCCATCGACGCAACCGTCCGGCGTGTTGTCGCTGTCGGCGCAGGCGAGCCTGGAGGTGCCACAAGACGTAGTCGACATCACGCTGTTCTACGAGCAGGAAGCGCCTGATGCGGCATCCCTTACCAGCACGCTCAACCAGCACGCCGACGCCGCGTTGCGCCAGGCCAAGGGCGTCGACCACGTGAGTGCCCATAGCGGCGCGTTCACCGTGTATCCATCGACGGATCGCGACGGGCGCATCTCAGCGTGGCGTGGCCGCACGGAAGTCGTGCTGGAGTCGAAAGACTTCGAGGCTGCGACCAAGCTCGCCGGCAAGATGACCGATTCGATGCAAGTCGGCAGCGTGACGTTCTCGCTTTCGCCTGAAGCGCAGCGCGCGGCCGAGCAGGCGTTGTCCACGCAGGCCATCGCGTCGTTCCGCAAGCAGGCACAGGATGCCGCGCAAGCGTTTGGCTACAACGGCTATTCCATACGCGAGGTCAACGTGGGCCACAATGGTTCGCCGCCGCGACCGGTGATGATGATGGCTGCTCGTAATGTGGGCGCGGACGCGAAGATGGCCGCGCCGATGGCTCTTGAGGCAGGGACGTCCACGGTGACCGTGAACGTGTCGGGATCGGTGCAGATGAGCCGGTAGAGCTGGGCCCGTCGTGCGTCCCGGCCGCTTGCTTAATTCACGGAAGGAAGACGACTTTCACTAAGCAAAAAGCCTCGCTTTCGCGAGGCTTTTTTTATGCGCTCCAGTAATCACGAAACCTTGGCGGTCAGTGGCGGCACATATCGCCCGCGCCTATACGACCACACGAGCAAGGCAATTCCAGCGATGATCATCGGCAGCGATAGCCATTGGCCCATCGACAGGTTCATCGCGAGCAAGCCCAGATAATCGTCCGGTTCCCGCGCGAATTCCACGGTAAAACGCGCCAGCCCGTAGCCCATCAGGAATACCGCCGAGATCGCC
>NZ_JBAUSA010001163.1:0-7323 GCF_049581465.1 Caballeronia sp.
AGCCCAACACGCGCCCTGTACACGGATTGGTAGTTTCCCTAGCGTCTTCGGCCCGTACGGACTGTTCGCGAAACGCGAACCTCAAACCATTGCCGCGCTTCATGCGCGGCACTAATCTTCGTCACAAGGAAAGCGTATCGACAAAACACTCACGCATCAAAGGAGATAGTCATGCAAGAGACCTACCTTGGCAGTCTTGGCGATTATCGCAAGGGCTCCATCGAAATCATAAAGGGCAAGGCGGGACATTATGCGATGTCCAACGTATTCGAAGTCGCTAGCCACTCCGCGCCGTACGAGAAGGTCGTAGTCGGCAAGAACCTTAAGTACGTGATCGAAACATTGCTCGCCGAAGGGACGTCCCCGTGGTTCGCCGCGTCGCACGATGAATTCGTCGTCGCCCTGGATGGCGAAATAGACGTGCACTTCATCAAGCCGTCGGCCGGCTCGCTGGTCGATGCGCAAACGGAAGGCAGCGTTCGTCTGGAAGGCGCGCCGTCGGGTCAGTCGATGGGTTTCGTGCGACTGCGTAGCGGCCACCAGGCACTTCTGCCTGCTGGCGCGGCTTATCGCTTCGAGGCGCGCGAGAAGGGCGTGCTGCTGCTCCAGACGATCCTCGGAAGCTGCTCGGTCGAAAAGTGGGCCGACATCTGCATTCAGTGAAAGCGCGCGACGCGCATGTGAATCGACCCATCTCCCCGGAGTGAATCATGGACCAGACAGCATTATTTCAAAGCGTCACCGCTAGCGACCCCGACAAGACGAGCGGCTATCGCACCTTCAAGCTAGGCGAATTCGAATTCAGCCGCGACGCATACTTCGCCACGGTCACCTGGCCGTCGCAGGGCGCGAGGCGCTCGCACCAGATGCACGCCGACGATTTCCTGCGCGCCATGATGCGCGACGTCGCGTGGGGCTTTTTCTACGGCTGGGTCAACTTCGACGAGGTCATCGGCACGCGCAACCACTATGGTCGCGTGGACATGTATGCGGGTGCCTACAACGCGAGCTTCAAGGAAGCCGGCATCGACTATATGCAGCAGTTCGAAGCGCCGGTCATCATGGCGACCTTCAAGGCGATCTTGAGGGACTGGGTCAACGAAGGCTTTGATCCGTTCGCAGCGCCGGAGGAAACGGGTTCGGCGTTCGGCACAAAACATGGTGACAACATCGCGGCTATCGAGCGCACGCGCATTGCGACGAAGCGCATGCCGGGCATGGCAGATGACTCGCCGCTGCGCAACGATCTTCCCGTCAACCGCCAGTTCGCCGATGTAGACCAGGACGAACCGGAAATTCACGCAGCGCCGGGCTTCGAGAAGGACTTGCACGCGTTCAGTCTCTTTAAGTACCTGTCGCGTTCGGATGTGACGTGGAATCCTTCGGTGACCTCAGTGTGCAAGCAAAGCCTGTTCTGCCCGACGACTGAAGAGTTCGTGCTGCCGGTCTTCCACGGCAACGATCGGGTGGAGTGGTTCCTGCAACTGTCCGACCAGATCATCTGGGATGTCGCGGACAAGGACACCGGCGAGCCGCGCGCACGCATCACCATGAACGCTGGCGACATCGCCGCGATGCCAGCCGATATCCGCCACAAGGGCTATTCACAGAAGCGCTCGATGCTGCTGGTCTGGGAGAACGCCACACCCGACCTGCCCAAGCGTTACGAGAGCGGCGAACTCGCGCCGTACCCCGTCCCGCTCTAAACCTCGTCGCTGCTCCGCGAAGGAACGACGCCAGCACCGCTGGCGTCGCGGAGAGCGTTTTGTCTTCAGTTTTCTCCAGGCAGGTCCGACATGCAAACTCAACTTTTCATCAATGGCCGCTTCGTGCCCGCCGAAAGCGGCGAGACGCTGGCGACGCTCAATCCGCACGACAACTCCGTCATCACGCACGTGTCGATGGCCGGGCACGCCGACATCGACAAGGCAGTCGCCGCTGCGAAGGCGGCGTTTCCCAAGTGGAGCAACATGGCGGCGATGGATCGCGGCCGTTTGCTCCTCAAGCTCGCCGATGCAATCGAAGCGAATGCCGACGAACTGGCTCGCATTGAATCGCTCGACACCGGCCATCCGATTCGCGATACCCGCAACCTGGATGTGCCGCGCACGGCCGTTACGTTCCGCTATTTTGGCGGCATGGCCGACAAGTTCGAAGGCTCGGTGATTCCTGTCGAAGCGGGTTTTCTGAACTACATGACGCGCGAGCCGGTGGGCATTGTCGGACAGGTCGTGCCGTGGAATTTTCCACTGATGTTCACGAGCTGGAAAATGGCGCCCGCGCTGGCAGCCGGTAACTGCGTGGTCATGAAGCCTGCCGAACTCACGCCGCTGTCCAGTCTCGCGATTGCTGAACTGATGGCCGAGGTTGGTTTCCCGCCGGGTGTGGTGAACATCGTGCCCGGTCTGGGTCATGTCGCGGGGCAGTACATCGCCGAGCATTCTCAGATCAGCAAGGTGGCGTTCACCGGATCGACCGCGGTCGGCCGCAAGGTGGTGCAGGCGTCGGCTGGCAACCTCAAGAAAGTACAACTCGAACTCGGCGGCAAGGGCGCCAACGTGGTGTTCGCCGATGCCAATCTCGACGCCGTCGTGCAAGGCACCGCATTCGGCATTTTCCATAACCAGGGCCAGGCATGCATCGCGGCATCGCGGCTGATCGTGCACGAATCGATCGCCGAGGAACTGCTCGAACGCATTGTCGGTCTCGCGCGCTCGATCAAGATCGGCGATCCGCTCGATCCGACAACCGAGATGGGACCGCTTACGTCGCTTGCTCATCGCGATCGCGTGCTCTCGTACGTCGATGTCGCACGAGAGCAAGGGGGGCGCGTGTTGTCGGGTGGCCGGGCGCCGGAGCTGCCCGAGCTCGCCAACGGCTGTTATGTCGAGCCGACGATCGTCGCAGCCAAGCCGACCGATCGCGTATCGCAGGAGGAAGTGTTTGGACCGTTCATGACGGTGAGCACGTTCAGCACCGACGAAGAAGCACTGTCGATTGCGAACGGCACCGAATACGGCCTTGGCGCCGGCATGTGGACCCGTGACTTGCAACGCGCGCATCTCTTCGCCCGCCAGTTGAGGAGCGGCATGGTCTGGATCAACAGCTATAAACGCGTCAGTCCTGCGTCACCTTTTGGCGGCGTGGGCGCCAGCGGATATGGACGCGAGATGGGCTTCGAGGTAATGCGCGAATACACGCAGCCGAAGTCGGTCTGGGTGAACGTCGACGCAGCCATTCCCCCTTATTTCCCACGCTGACAATAACCGGGTCAGGCACATAGAAGGCCGGCGCGCCAAGACAAAACTGAAGGAGACAAACATGGACGATTATTTCATCAACGACGCGCGCCGTCGCTTCGTAAAACAGGCGGCGGCCGGAGCGCTGGTCGCAAGCTCGCCAATGCTCACGCGTATCGCGGGCGCTGCAAGTCCGCGCACGCTGAAGATCGGTTATGTCTCGCCGCAAACGGGTCCACTGGCACCGTTCGGCGAGGCAGATCGATTCACCATCGAGCAGATGCAGGCGGCGCTCAAGGACGGGATTGCTGTCGGCGGCAAGCGCTATCCTGTGTCGATCCTGGTAAAGGACAGCCAGTCCAATCCGAACCGCGCAGGGGAAGTGGCGAGCGACCTGATCCTTAAGGACAAGGTCGACATCATGCTGGTCGCGGGCACGCCTGAAACGGCGAATCCGGTTTGCGACGCGTGCGAAATCAACGAGATGCCGTGCGTCTCTACAGTCGTGCCCTGGCAGCCCTGGTTCTTCGGCAGAAAAGGCGATCCGAAGAAAGGTTTTGGCTATACGTATCACTTCTTCTGGGGCCTCGAAGACGTGATCGCCGTCTATACCGGCATGTGGCAATCGGTGCAGACCAACAAGTCCGTGGGTGGCCTGTTTCCAAACGACGGCGACGGCAATGCGTGGGGTGACGCGAAGCTCGGCTTTCCTCCCGTGCTTGCGCAAAAGGGCTTTGCACTGAAGGATCCGGGCCGCTTTCAAAGCATGACGCAGGACTTCTCGGCACAGATCGCAGCGTTCAAGCAAAGTGGCGCGCAGATCGTGACCGGCGTGGTGATTCCTCCTGACGCCAAGAATTTCCTGGTTCAGGCGCGTCAGCAAGGCCTTAAGCCAAAGGTCATTTCGATAGGCAAAGCGCTGCTTTTCCCGACCTCTATCGAAGCCCTCGGCGATCTCGGCGACGGACTGTCGACAGAAGTCTGGTGGTCGCCTTCTCATCCCTTCAAGTCGACGGTGACCGGACAATCTGCGCGCCAGTTGGCCGACGCGTACGAGAAAGCGACCTCGAAGCAATGGACCCAGCCGATTGGATTCGCGCATGCATTGTTCGAGATTGCCGTCGATACACTCAAGCGTAGTAAGGATATCGAATCAAACGAGTCGATCCGCGATGCACTGGCGTCGACCAGGCTTGATACGGTGGTGGGCCACGTAGCCTGGGGCAGCGGGCCGGTCAAGAACGTGGCCAAGACGCCGCTTGTCGGCGGCCAGTGGCTTAAGACGCAGGGGACCGCGCAGCCACATCGCTTCGATCTCGCGATCGTCAACAACCAGCTTGCGCCCAGTGTTCCTCTGTCGGGGCCGCTCAAACTGATTAGCTAGTCGCTTCACGGCGTGGGAGTTGCAATGAGCCAAGTGATCAGATTGACGAATGTGTCGAAGAGCTATGGCGCACTGAAGGTCATTGATGACATCAGCTTTTCGATTGAGAAGGGTGAGACGTACGGCATTCTCGGCCCGAACGGCGCGGGCAAGACGACGCTGCTTAACCTCATTAGCGGCGACACGCGTCCCGAAACCGGCACGATCGTGTTCGACGGGGTCGACATCGGCGACCTCGCGCCGCATCGACGGTGCGTGGCTGGCATAGGACGCTCGTATCAAGTGCCGCGTCCGTTTGGCGGGATGACGGTCTTCGAGAACCTGCTGGTCGGGGCAAGCTTCGGAGGCGCACTCAAGGACCACGATGCCGCGCGGCTGTGCGTCGATGTGCTGGAGCGCACGGGGCTTTCGCGTCGAGCGAACCAGTTGGCGGGCACCCTGACCCTGCTGGACCGCAAGCGGCTCGAACTTGCCCGGGCACTCGCCACGAGGCCGAAAGTCTTGCTGCTCGATGAAATCGCCGGCGGCCTCACGGAGCCCGAAACGCACGAACTGGTTGACGAAATTCGTCGCGTCAAGGAGCAGGGCGTGACGATCGTCTGGATCGAGCATGTCGTGCACGCGTTGCTTGCTGTCGCCGACCGCTTGCTCGTCATTCACTTCGGCAAGTATCTTGCGCAGGGCGCGCCGGCTGCCGTGATGGACGACCCGGAAGTTAGGCGCGTCTATCTGGGTCTGGAGGGTTGAACATGTCGGCATTACTTGAAACGAGTGGTTTGAGCGCGTTCTACGGGGATTTCCAGGCTCTGTTTGGCGTGGACGTCTCAGTTGGAAGCGGCGAGGTCATCGCTTTGATCGGCTCGAACGGTGCAGGCAAGTCGACCTTTCTCAAGGCGCTCGCCGGACTGTTGCGCGTCCCCGCGCCGCAGATCGTGTACAAGGGCGAGCAGATCGGCGGCATGGCGGCGGCGCGCGTCGTGGCCAAGGGTATCGCGCTCGTGCCAGAAGGGCGGCGACTGTTCGCGAGTCTTTCGGTCGAGGAAAACCTGATCCTCGGCGCATATTGTTCGCGACCCGGGCGCTGGAATCTCGATACCGTCTACGCGCTCTTTCCTGCGCTAAAGGAGCGCCGCTATCGCCCGGCGACGGCGCTGTCAGGCGGCCAGCAACAGATGGTCGCGCTTGGGCGCGCACTGATGAGCAATCCGGACCTTCTCATGTGCGACGAACTATCGCTCGGCCTCGCCCCGGTGATAGTAAGGGAGATTTATGCAGCGCTACCTGCGATCGTCGCCGATGGCATGAGTGCGATCATCGTCGAGCAGGATGTGCAACTCGCGCGCCGCGTGTCCAAGCGGTTTTACTGCTTCCAGGAAGGCCGCGTGTCATTGTCGGGTGCCTCGGCGGAGGTCTCCGACGAAGCCATCACGCAGGCATACTTTGGAGTGACGTCATGAGTTCAATCGTCAACATTCTATTGCAGGGCGTTCTCCTGGGCGCGCTCTATGCGCTCTTCGCGATGGGGCAGTCGCTCGTGTTCGGCGTGATGCGCCTGACCAACACCGCGCATGGGGACTTTATCGTGCTGCTGGTGTTCGTTTTGTTTGCACTCACCAGTTGGGCTCATGTGCCGTTGTGGCTGGCTATTCCCTTGTTGATCGGGATCGCGTTCGGTGCGGGTTACGCGGTGCAGTACGCGGTGCTTAATCGTGTGAGCGGCCGTGATCCGCTGCCATCGCTGGTAGTCACGTTCGGCCTTTCGATCGTCATTCAGAACCTGCTGCAAGAAGTATTTTCGGCTGATCCACGCTCGCTCGCCACGGGCGGTTTCGAGTCGATGAGCATTGCGTTACCTGGCGGAATCGCGCTTGGGCTGCTGCCTCTGCTCACGCTTGGTGTTGCGGTGGCAGCCACCCTTGGCTTGCAGTGGCTCTTCGGGCGCACGCCGCTCGGCCGCGCGTTTCGCGCCACCTCCGATGACCGCGAGGTCGTCCAACTGATGGGTGTATCGCCGCGCAAGACCTTCGCTCTTGCCATGAGCATTGCGTTCGTCCTGATGGCGCTGGCCGCGGCGTTGTACGCCATGCGCACAGCGGTCTCACCATCCGACGGCCCATCATTGCTGCTGTTCTCGTTCGAGGCGGTGATCATTGGCGGGATGGGGTCGTTCTGGGGCACGTTCGTTGGCGGAATCGCGCTTGGGATCGCTCAGCAAATCGGCTTTTACATTGACCCGGGCTGGGGCATCTGGCTCGGCCACGTGTTGTTCCTCACCGTGCTTAGCGTGCGGCCACGAGGCATTTTCCCCAAGACCGCCTGACGACTGATAATAGGTGAGCCAAATGAACATACGTGAACGGGACTTTCAGGTCCTGCGTGCGACGACAGCGAGCAGAGTGGCTATGTTCGTTATCCTGATTATCGCTGGAATCATCGCAAGCCTTCCTTATTGGGCCGGTCGAGATACCTTGCACGACTTCACACAGATCGCCGCTTATCTGGTCTTCGCGATGATGTGGAATCTGCTCGCGGGCTACGGTGGAATGGTGTCGATCGGACAGCAGGCTTACTTCGGGATCGGTGGCTACGTCATGCTGGTGCTCGCGAAATACTGCGGGGTGTCGCCCTTTCTGGCCGTTCCGGTCGCGGGGGTTGTCGCGGTCGTGATCGCGGTGCCGGTGTCGCGCATTGCGTTTCGGC
>NZ_JBAUSA010001164.1:0-7036 GCF_049581465.1 Caballeronia sp.
CAGCAGATGGAATAGGAGTGCCCCGCCGGCTTGGCTGAACGGCAAATACCCGAGCTCGTCCAGAATGACCAGGTCAAGGCGCAGCAAGCTCGCCGCGATCCGCCCGGCGCGACCCTGCGCCTTCTCCTGCTCCAGGGCGTTCGCCAAGTCCACGGTCGAGTAGAAGCGAACCCGCTTGCCGTGATGCATGATGCCGGACACGCCGATGGCCGTCGCAAGATGCGTTTTGCCCGAGCCCGGTCCACCGACCAGAACCAAGTTGTGCGCGCCCTCTGTGAACGTCATGCTGGCCAGTTGCATGACGAGTTGGCGATCGACCGGGGAGCCATCGAAGTCGAAGCCGACGATATCGCGGTGCACCGGGAACTTTGCCGCGCTCATCTGGTGGCTGACCGAACGCACGGCCCGATCGGCACTCTCGGCCTGCAGCAGCCGTTCAAGCAGCCATTGCGAAGACGCCACCTCGACGTTACCCTGTTCAAGCAATTCAGCCCAGCCAGCCGCCATGCCGTGCAACCGCAACTGGTTGATTTCGACGATAAGATCACGCATGACCGGCCTCCGGCTGTTGCAGCGCCGGGCGCAGTCCGTCATAGCGCGACGTATCGGCCAGCGGCGGTGTCGCCAGTTGCAACGCTGTATCGATCTTCGGCGGCATCTGCACGCTGCGCATGCGCGACAGCACATTCACCACATGCTCGACGCTCACCCGCCCGGACGGCGGTGCCTGTTCCAGTGCCAGCTCGACCGCAACCAGCACGGTATCCAGACCGCTTTCCGGCACCAGTGCCAGCACCTTCGCCATCACCCGGTCACCGCCCGTCTCGCGCAGCAGCGCCCGGCGAAGCCGTTGCAGCGGCTCGGGCATATCCTGGAACGGCGCACCGTTGCGCAGTGCGCCGGGTTTGCGCTGGATCAGCGGGATGTAATGCTGCCAGTCGTAGCGCACCAGACCTTCGTCGGCCAGCCGCTCGTGGTCGGCCACCATGGCGTCGTCACCCACCACAACCACGCGGCCCGGATAGAGCCGCGTACTGAGCATCTGGCCTGCAAATTCGCATGGCACCGAGTAACGGTTGCGTCCGACCACCACCAGGCAGGTCGACGACACGCGGGCCGCGCGTTCGACGTAACCGTCAAACGGTGTCGGCATCGGCATCAGATGGGCGCGCTCCTGCTCGAACACGTCGGCAACGCTGAGGTCCCGATAGTCCGGATGCTTCACTTGCTCCCACAACGATCGGCACCGGCTCGCAAGCCATGCATTCAGATCGGCGAAACTGCCGAAGCGCTGCTCGCGCGCTTCAATCCAGATGCGCAGGCGGCTGTCCTGCACGTTCTTCTCGACGACGCCTTTCTCCCAGCCGCTGGCCACGTTGCAGAAGTCCGCATCGAACAGAGAGTGCGAGCACATCACTGCGAAACGCGGATTTACCGTGCGGCCCTTGCCTTTATGGACCTTGTCGACCGCCGTCTTCATGTTGTCATAGATGCCCCGGCGAGCCACCCCGCCGAAGGCCGCGAACGAGCGCGTATGGGCGTCGAACAGCATCTCGTGCCCCTGGCTCGGATAGGCAACCAGCCAGAACGCCCGCGACCCACACAGCTTCATGTGCGACACCTGCAGCTTGCGATAAATGCCGCCGACCACCAGTCCTTCCTCGGACCAATCAAACTGGAACGCTTCGCCCAGCTCGAATTGCAACGGCACAAACGCCGACTTCGAAACCGCCTTGCCTTCGCCTTGCCGCCAGGCCCGGATGAAATCGGTTACCCGCGAATAGCAGCCATCGTAGCCGCTCGCCTTGATCTCCTGGAACAGCATCCAGGCGCTGCGCCGCTCTTTCTTCGGCCGCCGTGCGTCCACGCTGAGCGCCTGCACCAGCGCCTCATGAAACGGCGTCAGCCGGGTCGACTGCGAGCGCCGCTGATACTTCGGTTCTTCCTGAATCTCAATGTTCAGGTATTTGCTAATCGTGTTGCGCGACAGACTTGTGAGACGCGCTATCTCGCGTACCGACTTGTTCTGGCGGTGGAACATCCGCCGCACCTATCGTAAGCGTCAGCGGATCCCGTCTTGAATCGCGACATTCCGAATGTGAAGGTGATGCTTTCGTGAGAACGAGGGCAATGCGATGGAAGACGAGAACATTCGGGCTGCAACGGCGATGGGTACACGTCGCCCACGGCAAGGGGAAGCATTCTGGGGCGAAATGGTTACCACCTGGAAAGCGAGCGGTATCGGCGCTCGGCGGTTTTGCCGAGAACAGGGTCTGGCGGTAAGCACCTTCAGCCTGTGGCGCAAGAAGCTCTCAAGCCCGGTCAGAGAGATTAAACAGCCACTCGCGGTTACTGCGGATGCGGCATTCATCGTTTCCAATCTGGATGGTGAACTGGCTCCCTCAAGGCCGCTTATTGCAACGCCGGCGGCTGATGTATCGCCGTCGCGTGACGGGGTGACGCTCTCGCTCGCTGGCGTTCGTATCGAACTGAGCGGCGTTCACGCCGAGCGCATCGTGCGATTTGTGCTTGGACAGCTCGGAGGTGGCCGGTGCTGATTGCCTCGGACGTTCGCGCTTACATCTGTCGCGACCCGGTCGACATGCGCAAGGCGATCGATGGACTGTCCTATCTCGTCGAGCCGTTACTTGCGCAGAAGCCTGCATCGGGCAACCTGTTCGTCTTCGTGGCGCGAGACCGCTCCAAAGTGAAGATTCTTTATTGGGACCGGACCGGCTTCGCGCTTTGGTATAAGCGTCTCGAAAGAGGCCGTTTCCCGTCGCCCTCGTTACTTGCTCAGCGCGGCTTCACGCTCGTGGAGCTCAACGCATGGCTCGAAGGCATCGAGATCCCGGCGCGGGAGCCGCACCGCACCGTGGCAGTAACGCGCGTGACGTGAGGTGCTCCAGCGGAGCGCCGAGCTTGTAAACGTGGCCTGAGTTAGGCATCATGGAACACATGCCACCTAACGCCGTCACTGTCGCGGATCTTCCCGTCGAGCCCGATGCGCTGCAAGCGTTCGCGCTCGAACAGAACCGGCTTGCACGGGTGTTGTGGGAGCAGTTGGAAATCCTCCAGCATCAGATTGCGCAGTTGAACCGTGCGCGCTTTGGCGTGAGCTCCGAGCGCCTGGCAGGCCAAGCCGAGCTGTTTGACGCCGCCACGGATATCCCTGCACCGCCAGCAGTCGACGCCGTACCTGTAGAGAGTCGCACCCGTAAAGGGCGTCCTGCACTGCCCAAGGACCTGCCACGCACACGCATCGAATACGATCTGAGCGACGAACAGAAGACGGCGTTCGATACGCTCGAACGGATCGGCGAAGAGCGCAGCGAGACGCTGCATTACGAGCCGTCCAAGCTCACCGTCATTGAGCACATCCGCTTCAAATACGTGGCGAAGAAGGACGGCGAATCGACCATCGTGACCGCAAGCGCTCAGCCGTCGCCGTTGCCCAAGAGCAATGCAAGCGCCAGCCTGCTCGCCAACGTCCTGGTCAACACCTATGTCGATCATTTGCCGTTGAATCGTCAGGAAATGCGCTACGCGCGCCGGGGCGTGTACTTGCCACGCGCTACGTTATGCGAATGGAAGCTGGCATCTGCTGAGCTACTCTCGGTACTGCTGCCTAGTTTGCGCGCTCACCAGTTGAAGGCGCCGCGCATGCACGTGGATGACACGACGCTACCTCTGCTTGAGCGAGGGCACCCATCAACGCGCACAGCACGATTATGGGGTTATCTGGGCGCGGGCCAGCGCAACGAGAACGGCGTCTGGGTCGACCACCCGCCAGCGATCGTGTTCGAGTTCGCTGAGTCACGCGCGGGCGCGCATCCGCTGCTGTACCTGAATAAATACAAAGGCTATCTACAAGCCGACGCGTACAGCGGTCATGGCGCGCTTTACGCGCGAGGTGACATTATTGAGGTCGGATGCTGGGCTCATTGCCGTCGACGGTTCTTCGAAATTGCCAAGGCTCAGAAAGACCCCGGCCTCGCGGCGCAGGCACTGCAGTGGATCGCCAAGCTATATGCGATTGAATCACGGGTCAAAGACGAAACCCCGGACATCAAGCTCGCAGCGCGGCAAGCGCAGACGTTGCCGGTGTTGGCACAGTTTCGTCAATGGCTAGACGCAAACAGCATCGGTTTGCTCCCGCAAGCCCCGCTCGGCAAGGCCTTCGGTTATGCGTTGCGGCATTGGGAGGCGCTTGTCAGATATACAGAGAACGGCGTCCTGTTGCCAGACAACAATGCGCTTGAGCGTCAAATCAGACCGATTGCCCTCGGAAGAGCGAACTGGCTGTTCGCGGGTTCGCCACGAGGTGCTCGGGCAGCAGCAACGATGTACTCGCTCATCGGAACGGCTCGCCTTAACGGTATCGAACCCTACGCGTGGCTCGAACGAACGCTTGAGAAACTGCCGTCGTATCCCATCAATCGCGTGCACGAGCTCTTGCCGCTCGCCCGTTAAAACACCTCTACACCATGGACATTCTGGATTCGCTTCGGCATGCGCCTAGCGCCGAGCTCTATCGCCTCTATCTTGCTATCGGCAAAATGCTTGATGACCCCCGACGTATTCTCGAAATACGTCAACGCCTGCACCTGGGGATGGCCGTCAACTACATCGGCGACAACCCGCTTGGACCGCCGGCCCAAGGCACCATCGTCGAACTTCGCCAAACACAGGCTGTGGTTCAAGACAGCGTAACTCGACGCCGTTGGGGCGTGCTCTACGCAGCGATCATCCCAGAAACTTCGAGTGCTCAGCCTCACGTCGAACCGGCACCACCGCCGAGAACGCAGCGTGAAGAATTCTTCATCGGTGACACAGTTAGCTTCACTGACAAGCACCTAAGCGAGCGCGTCGGAGTCGTCGTGAGGCTGAATGCCAAGACCGCGTCGGTCGCCGTTAATGACACCGATGGCCACTGGCGCGTTTCGTACTCTCTACTGCGAAAGATCGTCGACATTTAGTCGCGCAAAACCGCCCTAACGGGTTCCGCTGACGGATACGTTGCTACAAGCCAAAGTTCTTGATCGTACTTCCTTCATGTTCGGGCTACCGCCAATTACGGGACAAGTGGACACGACTCGGCCATGAACGGGTGAGCGACGCACAACAATTCGACGCATAACAATAACCTACGATTTGAGAAGCACGACGGATACCACGGCCAGTAGGCGGAAGGCATGCGCCCGCAATGGGCATAATCATACGTGTTGCAACAAAAACCCACTTGCGCGATGCCGATGAAACGCACCCGACCCAGCATTCGCCGTCGACCAGCCCGCGGAACGCTCATGCGATACGGCGATCGCATTGCCGCCCAGGGCGAAGCGCGCGGCCAGCGAGTCATGATCAAATCGATTCACGGCGATGGAGTCAAGCGGCGCAGTGCCGTGAAGTGGACGAATTCGAGGAGCACGCACGGAGCGTCTTGCAAGGCTCGCTGACGAGGCGGCCCTATCGCAGAATCAGTTATAGCTCTTATAGGGAGAGCGCGAACCTTATACGTGACAAGGACTGCTTAGTGGGTGGGGTGCCGTGGATCGCTGGGCGAGGTGTGAGACTTCATTATCAGAACCCGGGAACGGCTGATGCTACAAATTTTTCACCTAGCGCTTCTCTCGTGCGCTAGGCCTTCCCCAGCCGGCCATGTGCCGGCCTTTTTTACCGGTCCACGGCGTGCCTTGGGTTGCCGCGGAGACTTTATCCGTGTTGTTGCGATGCGCTGAAGGCCAGTTCTTACCGGGCCGGCGCATAGCGGCCAACGGCCAGGAAGAGACGGTCCATGGGTTGTTGCGAAGGGCCGATGATTGTTGAGTTAGCGGCCGTTCGACGATGCGGCGACGGAGCGGTCAACCGGCGCGGGTGTTGCGATCAATTACCGCAAACTGCCGAATCACGACAACGCTGGCTCTACCCTGCGGAGCATCACCGGGATCTAGTTGCGGGTCGCCGCTTTTGAGATACGCCACGGGCATGCGGCTTTGACTGATGAAACGGTTCTAATCGGCACGATAACCTTGCGTCTGCCCGGCTTCAAAGCAAAGCGGCGAGGGCTGCTTCATTTACGTGCCGGCGCGATGTCAGCCGATTTGTCGTTGTTACGCGGCGCTACTCGCCATACAGCGTTACCGACGTCGTCAGCCACGAGCAACGCCCCATGCGCGTCCAGTGCGACGCCAACGGGTCGACCCACGGCGTGGCCGTCTGCCGTCAGAAAGCCGCTCAGGAAATCCTCAGGTACGCCAGCAGGTTTTCCATCGACAAATGGCACGAACACCACCTTGTAGCCGGTACGCGGTTTACGGTTCCATGATCCATGCTGGCCGACAAATGCGCCTCCACGATAATGAGGCGGGAACAGCGTCCGGTCGTAAAAGACCAGACCTAGCGAAGCCGTATGATTGCCGAGTGCATAGTCCGGCGCGATGGCCTTTGCAACTAGATCGGGGCGTTGCGGTTTGACTCGAATGTCGATGTGCTGGCCGTAATAGCTGTAGGGAAAACCGTAGAAAGCGCCATCTTTCACGGCGGTCATGTAGTCGGGGACAAGATTGTTGCCGAGATCGTCCCGCTCATTGACTGCCGTCCACAACGCGCCGCTGTCCGGTTGCCAGGCAAGTCCATTGGCGTTGCGCAATCCAGTCGCATAGGGCCGCACATGGCCCGAGTCGATGTCGAACACGAGGATGCGCGCTCGACCTTCTTCGGCATCGACTCCATTTTCCCCTGCGTTGCTGTTCGATCCCACCGTGATGTACAGATGATTGCCGGAGCGATCGGCCAGGATATTTTTGGTCCAGTGATGGTTGATCGGCCCGGCCGGCAAGTCGGCAACCTTGACGCCGGGGCCTGTAATCTGGGTGGCGCCCGTCACATAGTCAAAACGCAGCAGAGCGTCCGTATCGGCAACATAGAGTTGATTGCCAATGCGCGCCATCCCGAACGGCGAGCGGAGGCCGCGCAGATATACTGTCTGAGTCCTCGCGGCGCCGCTGCCGTCCACATCGCGTAACAGCACAAT